>JAGLOK010000139.1 GCA_023139005.1 Clostridiales bacterium
TTATTTGGATGGGATTTTCCTGAAAAAACAAGTTGCAATTTGCCTTCATTCAATAATGGTTCAATAATTTCTAAATTACTAAAAATTAAATCACTGCGTTTGTAGGGTGCTACCCGTCGTGCAAATCCTATAGTTAAGACATCTTCTTTTAAATGGACATGATTCATTTTTTGAATCTCACCAATCATCTTTCTCTTCAAATGCATGTGTGGATTCCATAAATCCTGTTTGCTTTCATAGGAATCTCTTATGTTTTTATCCCACCATGTACCGCAATGGACACCATTTGTAATGGACAATATATCTTTCCCACCTTCAATGTGCGCCCACATTTTACGTGCAGTTCTTCCATGAAGCTGCGCTACACCGTTCGCTTTTTTGCTCATTCTAAGTCCTGCAACTGTCATTCCAAACGGATCGCCACCCAGTTTTATCATCTGCTTTCTTGTTAATCCATTATATGCACCCATATATTCAACTAATCGATGCTCATGTTCTTCATTTCCAGCAGCAACCGGTGTGTGTGTTGTGAAAACTATTTTTTCTCTTATAATATCGCATGCTTCATCAAAGCTTTTACCTGCTGCTATATGGTCTTTAACCAACTCCGTAACTGCAAACAATGGATGCGAATCATTAAAGTGATATGTATCTACATCAATTCCCAGTGCCCGTAATGCCTTCACCCCACCAATACCCAAAATCAATTCTTGTGCAATACGTTCTTCTCCAAACCACCCATATAGTTGCCCTGTTAAATACCAATCATCATTACATCCCATGAATGTATCTAATAAGTATAGTGGTACATTTCCAAATCTTTCACATTTCCATACTTTTATTTGCACCAAACAGTCCCGAACCATAACATCTATCATGATTCCTGTATCTTCTAGAAAGTCATATTTATAGTCTGTATAACTATCGTACAATCTATCGTCTTCTCCAATGAACTGCTTTGTGTATCCCTGTCTCCACAGCACACCAATACCTACCATAGGATATCCTATGTCCTTTGCTCCTTTGAGAACATCTCCGGCCAAGATACCAAGTCCTCCACTGTATATCTTAAAGCTATCGTCAAGACCAAACTCCATACAAAAATATGCTACTGTTTTCTTATCCTTCATGTGTACCCCTAAATTTCAATATTTGCAACCAATGTTCCATGTGCAGAAAGTATTATGTCCTTTTCTTGCACTATTGTATTTCTACTATTATATAAAATATTAATTCTACTTATTTGAGTGCTTTTTAAAAGTTTGCTTCGTTTAATCTTCATTTTTTTATCACTTCTGTTTATTATAAGAATAATACCTTGATTCTCGTTAATATAAGGAACTATTGTCCAAAGGTTACTACATTTGATTCCTGGCGCGGTATAATTCTGTGATTTTGCAATATATGCACTATATCTATTGCGAACTCTTGCTATTTCTCTAAAAGTATCAACAATCTGTTTGTTATATTCATTCCAATGCAACCGATAATAATCAAAGAATGCGAGCTTCCCATACATAGGATCGTCCTCTTCGAGTACAAACCTTCCCTCTTCTGTATTGTCCAATCCAAGATTCATCGGTTGAATTGCTACAAGTTCTTGTCCTGCGTTTATAAATGGCACTGCATTTGGAAGAAATGCGTTGAGCCACATCAGTTGAATTAGTTTATCGATATTTCTACCGTGCACTAATGCCGCGCGTGGCGTATCCGGTGTCTCCAAAGAGGCTGCAATAGGCAATGCACAGTCCATCAATTTTTGATTAATCAGCAGCTTATTTAGTTTTTTGCTATCAAATTGCTTATATATTCCCCATACTTCACCAGATATAAAGTGATATCCTGCCTGTTGAGACTCAGCTGCCTTATCCATCTTCAACTCTTCTGACCAGAGCAAGAATCTAGGATTGCTGGCTTTTGCACATTCTACGATTCTCTGGTTCAATTCAATAGGCAATGCATGCCCCATGTCCACACGTGCACCATCTATCGAGAATTGCTTAACATAATATGGTATAATTTCTTCAACCAGTTTCCACAACTCATCATTTTTATCTTTTCCTGGGTTTACACTGAGTTTTGCTGTATCTTGCAATATATATGGTGGTTGGTCTTCAGGTATCCCTGAAACATTTGTATGTTCATCATTGAAGTATCTTAGATAGGTAACATCAGTCCATGGAGGTTGCGGATCATTGAGCACATCCGGAAATCCGGGTGCTGTTGTCAGCCCCATCTCCTCTTCTACAAGCGTCAACAAATTTTCACCAGTATCAAAGGCTCTGTTTTTCAGCATGTCCCATTTTTTTTCATCGACGTCTTTTGGGTTTATAGTAAACCATGATAGGTATGCAGGCATTGCATCGGATGCATAGAGTGCCTTTATGTTTTTCTCATTGATTGGGGAACTCTGAGGCAGATGCGTTACTGGTGGTGGTGTAAATCCTGCTTCATACTCTTTTTTTATCCAGTAGAACCATTCAGGATGGTTATATAACAGCACACTATCGCGTGCTACCGTGCGAAAAGCAAAGTCGACCATTACCTTCATGCCCAATGCATGTGCACACTCCACAAATGCTGAAAATTCATTGTTGAGTTTGTCTTTATTGTATCCACCTACAGCAGAATCATGCATCATCGGATCTAGGTTGTAGAAGTCTTTGATTGCATATGGACTACCCAACGCTCCTTTTTTGTGTAGAACACTGCTATAAAAAGGTGGAAGAAGATATAAAATATCAATTCCCATATCTTTGAGTGATTTGAGTCTGCATATGGTTTTCAGAAATGTTCCTGGATTGATTACATCCTTTTCCTCATGGTCCCATGCTGTATAGCTGCGTACCAATAGGCTATAAATAGAAGCATTTTCAATTTTATTGTCTTCTAGTGAGTATTGCTTTTGATCATCAAGTGTGATGATTTCTTGGAGAAAATGAATATAAAAGTTGCTTTTTTCAACTTGCACTTCACAGGAGCGCATACCTTTTTCTGCATGCATTCCTGTTGGAAGCCAACACTGCGGTATGAACCACTTTTCAGTGCTCTTGTTTTGTGTAATATACTCAAGAATCTTTTTTGTATATTTCATAATATTCCTCAACAGCAATCAAAATCATTTGCACATATTCATTATATTCTCAAATTTATAGTGACAACAAACATACTCTCCACTTTAAATCATTATGTTTATTCATAGCAAATTATCAAAAACTACCCACTATAGTATAGTCTCCTGGTGTTACCTCGAATACAACTTTCTCTCTTAAAAGTATCACTTTTTCTGCCTGATCATTCAATAATAAGTCAACATTATCTAACAATATATCATTTGAAAATTCTTTTGGCATATATACTTTAGCTAGAGTATCTTTTGGAATTGATATTTTTAGTGTGAAAATATTCTCCTCAACCTTCCACTCTGATGCAATTCTTCCATATCTACTATCATGATATGCACAAACCCAGTCAATTCCTTCAACAGGGTTGGGGCGAACTATAATATGTTTATATCCTGGATTGCTTTCGTCAATATCTATCCCTGCTAAATCTCTATAAAACCATGCACTAATATCTCCGAACATATGGTGATTTCTTGAATCGTTCCCTTTCCATGTTTCCCATAACGTGGTTGCCCCTTGCTCAATAAAATATCCCCATCCCGGGAAATCAGTTTGCGTTGCAATCGCATAAGCAAGATCCGCTCTACCAATTTGCGTTAGTACTTTCAATATATATTTTGTACCTAATATTCCACAATCAATATGACGATTATACTTTTCAACTTGTTCAATCAGTTTACTTATAACTTTATCTTTAGTATCTCCTTTTACAAGATTAAAATAAAGTGCGCATGCATAGGATGTTTGACAGTCACCCAAGACAACTCCAGTATCAGAATCGACAAACTTACTATTGAAAGCATCAAAAATGTTGTTGGCGAGTTTATCGTATTCAGCAGCATTTTTATTATGTCCCGATATTAGAGCAACCTTATTCAAAACAACAGCTGCATTGAAGAAGTACGCAGTGTCCGTTACTATAGTTGGGCATTTTGAATCCCCCCATTCTCCTTCCGGTGGACACCAATCTCCTAATCCATACTCAACCGTATATTCTTTTGACATTGTTGTCATGAAATGAAGATACTTTCTCATAGGTTCATACATCGTCATTAAAATTGTCGTATCACCATAGTACAAATAGAGATACCAAGGAATCAATATTATTGCACTATCCCATGCAGGTCCACTACCACCGTTGTATCCCCAGCCTCCTGTTGGTACAATACCTGGTATCTGCCCATTTGGTCTTTGCGCATCGACTATATCATTCAACCATTTATGATACGCGTTCTGTGGATCGAAGTTGAGAATCGTTTGCTCTGCAGACAGTGTTGCATCCCCTGTCCATCCATTCTTCTCTCTATGTGGGCAGTCTGTGGGAAGTCCATGATAATTGCTAAGTGTAGATAGTCTGGTTGCAGCTTGTATCGCATTTAGAAGTGGGTTTGAGCACTCAAATTTGCCACTACTTTTCAAATCCGTATGCACTCTACAGCCACTTATACTATCAATATCTAGCTTCCCTGCATAACCTGATATTTGTATATACTGAAACCCATGATATGTAAAACGTGGCTCCCAAGTTTCAATACCCTCTCCTTTTAGTATGTAGGAGTCCATTTGGAACCTATCGCTTTTTATGTGAATATCAATATTTGATTGATCAATATCTTTATTTTTATCCAATATTTCTGCATACTTAAGATTAACAATTTCCCCTTCATTCCCACTAATGTTTATTCTTGCCCAACCGGTTATGTTTTTACCCATATCATAGACCCAAACGTTGGGCTTCACTTTCCAGAACGACTTGGGCTTTATTACTTCTATCACTCTACAAGGTTCCATCTGCATAGGCTTTAGCACGCCTCCAGAACCTCTACAGATTGATGCATATTCCCAATCACTATCATCATATCCTACATCGTTCCATCCATTGAGTTCCAATCGTGCATCATATATTTTGCCGTCATATAAGCTATCATATGTTATAGGCCCACTAGAGATTTTCCAAGTTTCATCACTTAATAATAACTCTTTATCTCCATCATCATAAAGGATCTCAACCTGTATAATCATTTTGGGATGATGCCTCCAAGGTGCTGTATCAAATTTCCACGCATTCTCTTGGGATATGTTATACATACCATTTCCTAATATTACACCAAATATATTTTCTCCTTCTGTTAGATAGGATGAAACATCATATTCTGAGTATATTAACGTTTTGTCATAGCAAGTAAAAGGAGGCGCTAAAACTGCGTCTCCTACCTTTTTACCATTGATATATACTTCATTGTATCCAAGTCCACAAATGTACAGATTGGCGTTTTTCATCTTGCCTTTTACATAATGACTTTTCCTGAAAAACGGTGCAGGTCTTTCTTTCACGGCATTACCATGTTTGAATTTTTTACTAATCCACTGTGCATCCCATTTTACTAAGTCATCTTTTTCTGTGTGTTTTGTTTTATCTGCATTATCAAGCATGTTTTTTCCTCAGATCTCATAAAACATATTGGTTGTTAATAGTTATGTGTGTTTTTGTACACTACTATATATTATATACTATTTTCTAGTTTTTCCAAGCTTTCTATCCTACCTTAAGACGAATGAGTACCGCTGTTTGGAATCCTCCATCTAAGCTGATTAACTCATAATCACCAAATGATGCGGGAATTGTAGCACAATGATAGCGTACAACTTCAGCCTTTAGTTCAGGATTACTCAAAGAACGTATCAGCACTCGCATTCCTCTTGTAAGTGTCAATACATGTGTGAATTTACCCCCTGTTGAGTACTCAGCACGGTCATAGTAATGAATACGCTCAATATGAAATGGCATTTCATCTATACTTGAATATCTTTCTATACAATATTCGTCTTTTGTAAATATTACTTTAGGTTGTGAACGAAGATTTTTTTCAACATATGATTCGCGCCGCCAATGCTCATTGTTAAATCCGTGATCCAAGTGCATCCGCATGGGTTTGCCTGACATTTCTTTTTTCGAATCATTCCATGTTTTTCTTGCAAAGTCATGTATAAAGAAAGAATATTCATTGCACGCAATTGCAGGGCAAGTATCCATTTCCAGCACCATTTGATTTCCGCCATGACCGTGAACAGTTCCAGGTGGAATCAAAAATAAATCTCCTACTTTTGTGTCCCATAGTTTACAATAGTCCTGCCAATCAGGTATTTCTTTCAAATTGTCTGATTCTCTGCATTTTTCTTCCCATTCTTCTAGGTCGCATCCTTCTTTGTAGCCCATGAAGGTGCCTGCATCTTTGTATGCTTCAGCAATATAGTACGTTTCATATCTTCCGAATATTTCATTGAAATTCCGTTTGCAGTAGTCTATACTCGGATGATTATGCATAGGCATTGCAGTTCGTTCTCTTGGTGTGGGTTCACTGAACCAGCCATCATCTAGTCCTACTTGAAAAGGAAAAAGCAAAGGATATTTTTCTGCAACATGCTTCCCAACTAATTTTTTCGGATACTTCATTAGAAGTGCAAAGGGCAGATTGAGCATTCTTTCACCACCAAAATCGACTTCCATGCTCAAATCAGAGCTCATAAGTGTGTGCCATGCATTGCACTCAAGCCCTTCTATCTCTTCTATTTGCTTAAATCGATATGCACCCCATGGTCCACCTTGATACACTTCGATTTCCTTAATCGGATACTTCAATAGTGTTGTTACTATATCATCGTATGCTGATTTTGGTAACAATTTGAGATCTTGTACATCCAATGCGTCTATGTAATAGTCAAATTTATCAATTAAGTATAGTTTATGTTTAAATAAAAGATGATAATCACAATAGTAGTATTCTTTCCAATCATACTCACTATCTGCACCATCAAATCCAAGTGGCACTAATGTTTTTGACCACATTTGAGGTAACACATATTGCACTAATTTATCAAAATAGAATATAATATCATAAGATTCTATCAAGTCATCAATAGCACATCCTGAGCCATATACAAACAATACATCACTATCATATTCATCTTTTACAAGTTTCTTTTTTAGATCATGCACTTTCTTCGTATCAATGATATCCTCGATCACTCCATCAAGATTCTCCCATCCAAAGGCAGGATCATTTGTGATAAACCTTTTTTTGTATGATTTTATTTCTTGCCTGCTTCTAAAAATATAATCTGCTGATATCATCTCCAATGATAACCCTTTTAATTTGCAAGCAGATGAAATTAAGTCCATAATTTCAGACCAATGAACACCATACCAACCATCAAAGGCTATTTTTGTCTTTTTATCAGATTTAATTAATTTAGTAATTTGTGCGATCACTTTATCTGTGTCAAATGTTACAGATTTTTTTGTACTGTCGCTTACGTTAATGTGATTTTCGTTGTTCTTTCGGCCTTCATAAATACCTAAACCCATAGTATCATCCTCGCATATTATAAGAGTATTTGATTATTTAACAAATCTATTTCAAGGTTATTTACTTATTTATAATGAATACGACGGTTTTGCAACCGTCGTATTCATCTATCAAAGCTTATTGCTAAGCTATTGAATAATTGGTTTTACTTATTTGTTAGTATACCAATCGTTTGCTTCTGCTGTGAGTATTGCGCCACCACGGGTGTTGTATTCAGTTACAAATGTATCCCAATAATCATTATCAAGTTCGCCTGTGATCATTTTGATCCATGTTTCGTCTCTGTATGTCGTCAACTCTGCCCTGTAGTCTCCAGCTGAAGGCAATGATATACGAAGTTCTCCACCATTACGTGGACCGTAAGCGCCAAAGTTCTCGCCTTTTTGAATTTCAACACGGTTCTTTGTTGCTGGATTGTTTAGACCTATTTGATACATTGTTGCATTGTATGGTCCGTTTCCGCCTGTGAGTGATCTGTATGCCATAATGCCTTCAACATTATTTTCTGCAGGTGTGAAGTTGCCCTTACGAGCAGGAGCTTCTGCTGTGCCGACCATTTCATAGTGTGTGCCTTCTACTCCCCACATTGACATTTTTGCTAGGTCGTCATCTACGCTAAATATATCAACTATTTTGAATATAGCAGCTAGTTTTTCTGTGTCTTCCATCAATGTAGCATTGTAAAGAGCATTTTCTCCAACGCCAGCACCAACAGCTGTAATGTGTCCAAAGTATCCATCAGGACCTGAAGGCCAAGGACCATAAACAACAGCAGTTTCTTCTTCGCCGCCATTAATAGCAACGTATTCTTTATAAACTGGTCCACCATCGTCGCCAACAACTGATGGGTAACGCCAATGGTCAATTGATGCATGTGATGACATGCCGATATCGCCATTTACTAAGTGATGTGAAATTGCCCAGTATCCGCCTTCGTTTTCACGAGTAATGAATTCTGGATGTAATACGCCAGCTGCATAGAGCTCAGCTGCGACTTTAAGTACTTCTTTATTTCCTGGTACAAGGTCACCAGAGATAATATTACCTTCGATATCATCATCAACATACCATTGTCCTGTTCCCCCGATGAAACCATTGTAGTTTCCGTATGCGCCAAAGAATGCACGGAGTATAGACTCAGACATACCATAGGTATCGTCTTTGCCATTTCCATCTGGATCTTCTGTTGTCATGCGTGTTGCTAGTGCAACAAATCCTTCAATTGTTGTTGGAAGATCAGCTTGTGCTACGCCCAATGCTTCGAGCCAGTCAGCACGATATACTACGTCTTTACTTGGAATGTTCCAACCAGGAGACATATTAGGGATTGAGACCATGTCGTCGCCAATCATTGCTAATTCCCACCAAAGGTCAACAAATCCAAGACTTTCACCATTCAATCCGCCGCCTTCTATGAAAGCGTGAATGTTAGGCATGTTTTCAATGTAGAATTCTGGTGTCCATGTTGCGATAGCACCTTGATCATATAGTGCTGAAATGTTATCAATATTGTATGATACAAACATGTCAGGAGCTGTTCCGCCTGCAAGTCTTGTATTGATAACTTCTGTGTATGTTGCCCATTCAATGTAAACATACTCAAGATCAACTACAAGGTCATAGTCAAGTAATGCTTCTTCAATGTATGGTCCAATAATGTCTAGGTCTTCATCCATTGGTGCCCAAGCATATGAAGATACTGAGATAGTGCCTTCCCACGGTTCTGGTTCGGGTTCTGGTGTTACTTCTGCTGGTTTCTCTGTTACTTTAGGTGCGTCTGTAGGATCAGCTGCTGGTTCATCTTTTGTACAAGCTGCCATTACAGAAACCAACATAACTAAAGCGAGAAGTATTGTAAGTAGTTTAGTCGTTTTTTTCATATTTTT
>JAGLOK010000014.1 GCA_023139005.1 Clostridiales bacterium
GTGGTGCTGCAATTCAATGGCTCCGCGATGAGCTTTGCATGATAGAAACTGCTGCACAATCAGAAGAGATGGCTATGAAGGTAGACAGTACAAATGGAGTATATCTAGTACCTGCATTCACAGGACTTGGTGCTCCGTGGTGGGACATGTATGCAAGAGGTACACTCGTTGGGATGACACGCGGTACAAAGCGTGAGCACATTGTTCGTGCAGCGTTGGAGTCTATTGCATTGCAAAGCTGTGATGTGTTGTATGCAATGAAGGAAGATTCGGATATTAATATTCCCATTATGCAAGTTGATGGCGGTGCATCTGCAAATGGATTCCTGATGCAATTTCAAGCTGATATGATGAATGCGAAGATAAGAAGACCGCAATGTATAGAAACAACAGCTCTAGGTGCTGCTTATTTTGCAGGGTTGGGAGTTGGTGTTTTTAAAGATCTGGATGAAATTGAAAGCACTTGGGATTGTGATTGTGAATTTACGCCTAGTATGGATGAAACAGTTCGCGCTGAAAAATATAGTGGTTGGCTAAGAGCTATCAAACGTTCAATGAATTGGATAGAAGAAGCGTAACAAAAAACACCAACTAATTTGATAGTTGGTGTTTTTGTTGCTTAAGGTCTTAATCTAGCATTAACACTGTGCCCTCGTCAAGTTCAGGAACCTCTGAATTGGTTTCTTTTTTATCCTTATCACCTTCAAGTATCTGTGATAAATCTTTAACTAGATTATTAATGTTATCTACTTGTTGGTTCAGATTGTCTGCTGCTCCTGCCACTTCTTCTGCATTGTCTGCATTTTGCTGAGTGACTGTTTCAACTTGTGAAATTGCAGAATTGATTTGCTCAATTCCCTGTGATTGTTGTTCGCTCGATGAACTGATCTCTCCCATGAGTACACCAATTTTGCTGATTTCTTCAGTAATGGTACTCAACGAACTAGCTACCTTACTTGATGCTTTTGCCCCACTATTTGCCGTTGCGATGCTGTTTTCTATAATTAAAGCAGAGTTCTTTGCTGCCTCTTGGCTTCGTGTAGCTAGATTCTTTACTTCGTTTGCAACAACTGCAAATCCGGAACCAGCTTCACCTGCACGTGCAGCTTCAACTGCTGCATTTAGTGCAAGCATGTTTGTTTGGAAAGCAATATCATCAATAACTTTCAAGATTTTACTAATCTCATTACTTGAATGTTTTATATCTTCCATGGTTTGTTGCATAGTTTCCATTTCTACATTTGCTTCATTTGCAGATTTTTGTGTACTTTTAGATAATTCATTCGCTTTGTATGTGCTCTTTGTATTATTTTCTGTCATCGTCGCAGTTTCTGAAATAGAAGCGGATATCTCTTCCACCGAAGCGGCTTGCTCTTGGCTTCCTGTGGAAAGCTGCTGACTGTTTGTGTGAAACTTTGTTGCTGCTTCATCGAGTAAGCCAGAAGTTTCTATAAAGCCACCCATATTAGATTTAATTCCTTTATAAATTATAGATGTCATGAAATAGATAATGAGCACACTGATTACTGCGATACTCAAAATACCAATAATAATAGTCCAGATTGTACCTTTCATCTTGTCAATGAACTCCGAATCATTAACACCTGCCATTATAAACCAGCCTGATTTTTCATTTATTGTGACATAGACTGTTTTGTCGTTTCCTTTCCAATTATACTTATAGTAATCATCTTGTGTTGCAAAAAGCCCAGGACCGAAGTCATAATCATCTTTAAGATTGACGCCTATCATGTCAGGAGTTGGATGTGCAAGCATGATTCCTTCAGATGTACACATATAGGAATACCCTGTAGTGCCAATTCTGCTTTCTTCAATATAGTTGTTAAACATGTATGCTGTTTCATGTGGCATACCGACGAGTCCTATAAATTTACCAGAATCCGATAGTACAGGTGCAGTAAACAACACAACCGGCCTTCCTGATACCGGTGAGAGACCAACGTCACTAAAGTGAGTGTTTCCTGCTTTGCCCTGTATTACATTATCTGAATAGACTGGAATTTGACTTATATCAATTCCAATTGCACCATGGAACACATCATCGATAATCACACCATCGCTGTCTACGATGATTAAATTCTCTAATAAATATTCATCTATGTAATTTTTGTTGGATTCATATACGTTCATCATTGTTTCCATGCCAAGATCTCCATCTTTTTGGAGTATCGCCTGCTTGATGCTTTCATCTTGTGCTAAGATTTCTACTTTTGTTTCGTAATTTGTAAAGAATTCGTCGATCAAAAAAGATCCGTTGTCTGCTAGATCATTTAACACTTGCTCCTGTTGTCCGAGTATTGCAGTACTTGTATTCAGGTAAATAACTATTCCAACAATAGCTATTACCAATATCATTGCAGGTACCTGTCCTATTAAAAGTTTTGCTTTCATACCAAATTTCTTCATTTTTCCCTCCCCAATAGTATAAATGTTATATAATATATATCGAAAGAGTTGTGATATAAATTAAATTTTTTCCAAGAAAACATAGAAGGACACAAAAAAATTACACAATTATCAACAAAAAGAGCTAATATGGAGTAAAAGCATACCAGATAATCGGATTGTTTTACAAAAAACCAAATTAAATACTAACTATGCTTCACAATCATCTTCTATGTTAAATATTACTAAATAGTTTTTCAAGAGAGTTTTTATTCGTATATAACAAATAGTTGAAGTATCAAACTATGATATTTGAAATATTAAAGATTACTACTCAAAAACACGAAATCTATATTAGAAGTAGCTTGAATGGATATAGTTGGAATTTGTATTTTTATACTAGCTTTTTTGCATGTATTAATATAAAATATGACTAAATATATTAAAAAGTGATTTATGATTAAAGAAATTCAAAATTTGAAACATCCAAAGTTTAAAAAGAACATGGTCTTACTGAATATGATATTCATTATATT
>JAGLOK010000140.1 GCA_023139005.1 Clostridiales bacterium
CATCAATGAGGATAGGACTTTCTTTTTCTTTCATCTCTTGGATGCTAATATAATGTACTTCGATATTGGCAGTATTAGGATTGAGCGTTCCCTTGATTTCACAAGCGGGAACATCTACAGGAATCCATACAGCATTGGGGTCTGTTGCGCAGCGATAGTTTGCCTTCAAGACATCCTTCATCCAATCTGCAGGTCCAAGCTTCAGGTCGTTGATATACGATGTAAACTTTTGTTTGCTCATGTCTTTTAGGTGTGGGTTTTTGGCACGTTGATTGTCCAAAGATGATGGCGTACGCTCTCTATATTCATGCGCAGGATAGACAATAATATTGCCATCAAAGTTCTTTACCTTTTGCAAACTGTTCCAGTGTGATTCTGCACTACCACCAGGCAGGTCATCGCGCCCTGCACCGGCATCTTCCAAGAAAAGAAAGTCACCTGTTAAGAATTTATCTTCAAATAATAATGATATGGAGTCCTTGGTGTGTCCCGGCGTCTCAATGACCTTTGCTTTTTGTCCTGCAAGAATGAGTTCATCCCCATCTTGCACGCGAATCGTCACACACTTTGCTGGTGCTATCTCGTGCATAATATACTCACAATCAGTGGCATCACGCATGGATGGTCCTGCGGAAATATGGTCTGCATGGGTATGTGTATCCACCACATGTGTAAGCTTTAGATTGCGTTCCTTGAGCAATTTCAAATAATCACTGACATGATCAATAACTGGATCAACCAGTACAGCTTCTTTGCTATCTGAAAGTAAATAGGTGCGACATGCAGCTGGGTTTAATTGTTCAAAACTCATTGTATTCTCCTATAGCTAAAATATATAATTATCTATCCTAATCCGACGTCCAACATCATCATGACTAAAAAGCCGATAACAACACCCATGGTGGCAATGTCTGAATGCCCTGAATGCGCTTCGGGAATCAACTCCTCTGCAACAACAAATATCATCGCGCCTGCTGCAAATGCCAATGCATATGGAAGTAGTGGTTGAAATATGATTACGGCGAGAGCGCCCAAGACGCCTGCA
Source organism: Clostridiales bacterium (assembly GCA_023139005.1). Taxonomy (GTDB): domain Bacteria; phylum Bacillota; class Clostridia; order Christensenellales; family UMGS416; genus JAGLOK01. The sequence goes on from JAGLOK010000140.1 coordinate 1,046, forward strand.
ACCGGCTCAACCATACCTGATAGTTGTCCCCAGAAAAAGCTCCTAGAACGCGACAATCCCTGTCGCCTTAACGGCACTGAGACTGCTGCACCTTCTGGAAAGTTTTGAATACCGATACCCACAGCCAATGCAATAGCTCCTGCAAGTGTTGCCCCTTCAAAATTGACTGCGACTGCACCAAAGGCTACGCCCACTGCCAAACCTTCAGGAATATTGTGCAATGTGATAGCGCTGACTAAGAGCACACTCTTTCTCCAATTGGTGGGTATGCCCTCTTTGTGTTCTCCATCTTTGGAGATGTGCATATGTGGCAATATTTTATCAGCTGCAAACAAAAATAGACACCCTGCACCAAAGCCAATACCAACAATCAGCCATGCAGGTTTGCCGGATGCATCTGCCATTTCAACCGCTGGTGCCAATAATGAAAAGAAACTGGCTGCAATCATTACACCACTTGCAAAGCCCAGCATGCCATCTAATACTTTTCTATTGATTTTCTTGAAAAAGAACACCACAGCAGCACCGAGGGCGGTCATTCCCCATGTAAATAATGTGCCAACAAGCGCCTGTATTATAGGCGATAATCCTACAAAAAAATCTACCATTTTATTCCCCTATTATTCTAGACAAATGGATGCCTATGTGACATCCATTTGTTGTCTTTATTTATCTGTTTTCCCAATAGGCTTCTGCTTCTTCTTCCATCTTCTCAAGCCGAATATAGTAATCCGGAAATTCATTGAGATGTGCAAGTGCAATTTTCATAGTAATGACAGGATCATCATTGGATACGTTGGTGGATTCATCCACTAGACCGTGCTCCAACTCAACATTCATTCCATCTGCAAGTTGTATTGCATCAAACTGTTTCCACGAAAGACCAAAATCATCGCCCATTTTCTTTGCAATATCGGGAGTGTATACTCTCTTTTCACTCATTATATCCCTCCTTGGAAGTTTGCTTGAGTGTTCAATAATGTTACGTTATCCTACCACTTGCCTTTGCCTACATGTCCTGCAAGCTCTGCCTTTGAACGCTGCTTTATGACCCACGCTTCATCTTTTGCATTATTAAAGACGCCAACACATGGAGGATCCAAGTTGATCTCAATGCCTTCTTCTGCAAGTTTCTGAATTTTGGTTGCAAGATTGATCAATTCCATATGAATGTCATTGGTTCTATCAGCTGTATAAACCTTATTGGTAGCTTCTTCATCCAACTGATTAAACTTCTCTTTTGGAGCACCGCATTTGGGGCACTTATCGGGTGCATCTTCGCCTTCGTGGACATAGCCACATGCTGAGCATTTAAACAATTTCTTCATGTTTTCTCTCCTTTAAATATACTTTATTTTCTATGTTAAATTATACCACCGTTGACATGGTTCAACAAGCCTTTACTCACTTTCAATGAGGGAAATAAATTTTCCATATCCTTCTTGTTCCATTTCATCTAGATGTATAAATAGTATAGATGAGCTATTGATGCAATAACGCAATCCGCCTCTGTCCTGTGGTCCATCAGGGAATACATGCCCTAAGTGCGAGTCTGCAACACGGCTTCTAACCTCTATGCGTACCATTCCAAAGCTTTCATCCTTGACTTCTACGACAACATCGGGATCGATTGGCTTTACAAAGCTAGGCCATCCGCAACCGGAATCATACTTATCAGTGGATGTAAACAATGGTTCACCCGACACCACATCAACATACAATCCTGGTTCATGGTTATCATCGTATTCATTGGAGAAGGCTCTATCCGTTTTGTTCATTTGCGTTACTTGATACTGTGCGTCTGTTAACTTTTCTTTGAGCTCAGCATCCGATGGTTTGCTGTAGTATGCAGGATTTACTCTTATTACACCTTCTTCTTCTACTAGACCTAGGTCGATATGACAGTACCCATTGGGATTCTTGTACAGATAATCTTGATGGTATTCTTCTGCAAGATAGTAATGTTCAAGCGTCGTGACTTCTGTCAAGATGGGATCATCATGTTTCTTTTTCATAATAATCACTCCTTGTGATATGTTTTGTTATTGCATTTGTGACAATACATCATTCACCACATCATTGGAAACATGTCCAACCTTGGCTTCAAATATATCGCCGTTGCTGTCGATAAATACTGATGTAGGGAAACCACGAATACCATATTCACGCATAGCTGATCCGCCTTCATCCAGGAGTACTGCAAAGTCCAGTCCTTGTCCTCTAAACCATTCCTCAAACTTGTCACTGGGCATTTCCCCACTTGACTTTGGTGCAACCATGGTGAGAATAACGACATCTTCATCATCAGCGTAGGCTTGGTCTAATTCTGAGAACTCACTCATACCAGCTAAGCATATTGAGCACCATGAAGCCCAGAACTTAACATATACTTTCTTACCTGTATAATCTGAGACTTTGTGCGTGTTGCCATCTAGATCCATCAGTTCAAAATTGAATGCATCTCCCATAAATTCCATTGTCTCCTCGCTGTTTATTGTATCATCTTTAGTATCGTTCTTCATGTCGTCTTTGGTATCATATTTAGTTTCATCTGCCTTTTGTGTTGGCTCAATTATTTTCTCTATTGCTTTCTTTTCAGCAGGTGTACAAGCGCTAAACACGAGTACGAATACTACGATGAGTATTGCGATTGAAAGTATGTTTTTCTTTTTCATTGTTCTATCCTCCTATAGGTTATGATATGGTTGGAGTTGGTGTGAACCATCCCGTAATTACATTTAGTTGATCGGTGAGTAGCAAAATTCCCATGATGATAATCAGGATTCCGCCGATTATTTGAATCTTCCTCATATGCTTGTTGAGCTTTCTGAGTCGTTCTAAGAAGAAACCTGCAAACAGTGATATAAGTATGAATGGAATAGCCAATCCCAGTGAGTACAAAAACATTAGAAATGCTGCATACACTGCAAGTCCTTGACTTCCTGCAATCCCTAAGACTGTTGCAAGTACTGGCCCAACACAGGGTGTCCACCCAAGTGAGAATGTCAATCCAAGTAAATATGCGCCAATCAAGCCACCACGTTTGCTTCCCTTGACCTCTACCTTTTTTTGTCTTTCTAAAAGCTTAATATTGAATAATCCGATTTGGTGCAGTCCTAAGATAATAACGATTGCACCACTGATATATAAAATAAGTCTACTGTTGATTACTTTGCCTAATGCGCCTGCACCAAAACCTAACAACACAAATGCTGTGGATAGTCCCAATGCAAAGATTAGTGTTTGGATAACCAGTCGTGGATTCACAAGACGTTTCTTCTTGCCTTCTTGATTGCTGATATCCTCTCCTGCACTCTTGGACAAATATCCAACATATACAGGAAGTAGTGGGACAATACATGGTGCGAAGAACGACAATACGCCTGCGCCAAACACTATTAGTGGCAAAAATGCATTTTGATCCATGGTTTTCTCCTCCCTTGGTTTCTTATGTTTTTATTATTGACCTTTTTGGTCAAGTATGCAAGACTATCTTGAAATATTCATATTTATTTAAAAAATACTCCATATTTCTGATAGATTGATTCGTGAATCCAATTATTTTATTACAAAACTAATAAGTATTCATTAAAATTAATATTTAGTACCTGAGATGCCTTGACATTGGTATCAATAAATCCTAAAATATAATCAATATAACTAAAAATTAGATGAGTATGGTAGAATGGTAGTTAGAGGGAGAATAGTTGAGTCAAGGGAGAATTATCCTCAAACAGTGCATTCTGTTTGGGGTTTTTATTATTTATATATAAATTGAAAGGGGGAGAACTATATGTTAGGAATACCGGACGCAGGTATCTGGCTTGCATATTTATTATGCATTGCATCAACTATACTATGTGTAGTCTATGGCATTATTAATTGGAATAAAGGCGAAGATACCAATGAAGTTTCCGTTCAAAAAGACATTGAGTGGGAAAACAAAGAAAAAGAAATCGACAGCAAGCTATAATATATCATTTTAAAGGAGAAATGAAATTATGTTACTAAAGATAATTATCACAATCGTATATCTTGCAATTGTCGCCTTCTTAGGTGTCATTGGATACAAGAATACGAAAAACACAAAAGACTTTTTACTAGGTGGACGTAATATCCATCCCGCAATTATGGCGCTCTCTTATGGCGCAACATTTATATCAACTTCCGCTATCGTCGGCTTTGGCGGAACTGCAGGAGTTTTTGGATTTAGCCTATTATGGCTAACTTTCCTTAACATCTTCCTCGGTGTATTCATCGCATTTACTGTGTTTGGAAAACGTACACGTAAAATGGGTCACAACATTCAAGCCCATACATTTCCAGAATTTATGGGTAAAAGATATGAATCCAAGCTTGTACAGAAATTCTCAGGTGGTATGATATTTATCTTCATGCCGGTTTATACTGCAGCGGTCATGATCGGTGCATCCAAATTCTTGGAAACAGGATTTAATATGGACTACAATGTTGCATTGCTTGTATTTGCGGCAATTGTTGCAGCATACGTATTCTTTGGTGGTATCAAAGGTGTTATGTATTCAGATGCATTCCAAGGAACCATTATGTTAGTGGGTATGACTATACTATTGGTTACTGTATACTCAAAACTCGGCGGTGTCACAGAAGCACATACAAAATTAACAGACCTTATGAAGAATGCAGCCGTCATGGAACAGACTGCAGGCCTTGCAAAAGGTGGCTTCACAGGATGGACTTCCATGCCTGAATTCTTCTCTAAATATTGGTGGATAGTAGTATCCTCAATCACACTCGGTGTTGGCATTGGCGTTCTAGCCCAACCACAACTCGCTGTGCGCTTCATGACTGTTAAAAGCGACAAAGAACTCAACCGCGCAATCCCAATCGGCGGAATATTTATACTTCTTATGACAGGTGTTGCTTTCCTAGTTGGATCAATGAGTAATATATTCTTCTTTGAGAAAACTGGCAAAATCGCAGTCGCAGCGTCCGGTGGAACAGATGGAATTATCCCCAACTTCTTGGACAGCTTTATGCCAGAATGGTTTGTTGCAATATTCCTCATCGTCCTGCTCGCTGCCGGTATGTCAACCATCTCATCACAATTGCATACTGTAGGTACTGCTGTGAGTCGCGATCTGTTTAATACTGAAAAAATGGAAGAAAAGAAATCAATGTTGATTTCAAGACTGGGCGTTTTGGTAGCCATCGTTATGACAATCGTCTTGGCATATGTGCTTCCAACAGTTTGGGATGGTGCTATCGCAATCAGTACGGGACTGTTCTTTGGATTATGCGGGGCATCCTTCTTACCCATGTATGTCGGCGCACTCTACTTCCCAAAACTTTCAAAAACTGCGGCGCTTTCGGGTATGTTCTCAGGCTTTGGCGCAAGCTTATTATGGATGATGTTCTTCCACTCCAAAGAGTCTGTAGTACTTAAAGCATGTCAAGCCATCTTCGGTAAGCCCACACTTGCACCGGAAGGTACAATGATTCAATTTGTCGATCCTATCGTTATTGCATTGACACTTTCAATCCTGGTGACTGTTATTGTAGGTCTTGCAACTAAATCTAAATACGAGCAAAAACATATTGACGAGTGCTTCGAAGGCATTGGAAAATAATAGTTTAAAATCTTTCTTATATTTTTGTTTCGAGGCTGCCAATTGGTAGCCTATTTTTTTAGTTCATTAGGTCATTTAGTGCGGTTTTTGCTTTTCCAAAGCTCAGTCCGTTTACCGTTGCCACATCTTTTATGAGTTGGCTCTCGTCATCATATTCGCCAAGGACACCTATTATTTGCTCTTGGCTTAACCCCATGTCGAGTGCGTTCTTTATCGTGAATGAGCCGGTAACTTCAGTTGTGCTTCCGTGCACTTTGACATCTTCTGTGTTTTCTATAACATCACGGTCGTCAGAGGCTATGTTTTTGCCCTCATCCACATGAGATTCAGATTCGCTCTTTTCTGACTCGTGACCTCGTCCACCCCCTGAGTTTTTAGTTTGCCACCATCCAAGATTCTGGCTTAGTGCCACACTTCCGAATACTACAACAAGTATACTAACTGCAACTACAATTCTATTTATTTTCATCTTTTGCCTCCTTTACTTTTCCAAACTTAAAAGACAAAGAGTTTGGCTTGCAAATGCCGTCATCTGTACATTTTAGGCATTTATTACACAATCCATCATAAACCACTTTTTTATTTTGAATATCAATATTCATCGGGCAATTTATGTTGCACAGGGAGCAACTTGTGCAGGTATCAGTATTTCTTTTAATCTTGAAGATTGAAATCTTACCGACAAGTCCTAGGAAAGCTCCATATGGGCAAGCGTATTTGCACCAAGGACGCTCTACAAAAAGAGAACCTATAAGAGTTGCTCCCAAAACGACTAGACTTCCTATTGTTACTTCATCGGTAAAGAAGTGATACATCGCGTAATAGGGGTCTACTTCTAGGAATATTAAAGATGCTGCGTTGTAGGTTAGAACTACTACCGCAATCAAAGACACATATCTGAAATACTTTAAAACATTGTGAACTTTCTGTGGAATAAAGGTGTTATATCTCTTCTTGAATATCTTTTTGCCAATCTTTCCAATCCATTCTTGTATCGAGCCCAGAGGGCAGATAAACGAGCAGAAAACGGCACCAAAGATAAGCGTCAAAATGATAATGATTCCCGTCATTACAAGTGTCGATAGTTGAAGTTGTCTAACTAATGTGCCTGCAGAAAGTAAGCTAAGCACGCTTTCGATTCCCCCAAATGGACAAATAGCATGCAATGAAACATTGGGCAAAAATGTAAATGGCGCAATTCCTTCTTCGCCTATGACATGATTTATAGCAAACATGCCAATAAGGACAAAAAAGAAAATCTGCATTACGTATCTTACCCATTTTGTTTTGATCTTCATGAATAATTCTCCTTTAAATGATGTGGTTAATAGCCTACACAATCAATGTAATAACAATTTGTTGAATTTATTTCCGAATTGTGAACTTTTGCTCTATTGCAGATGTGGGACAAACATGCCTACAATCTCCGCAACGTATGCATGATGTGCAGTTCGGTGACTCTGATGTGTAGATGTCTAGCTTACATACATCTTCACATTTTCTGCAATGTATGCACTTATCTTGATCCACTGACATCCTTAGTAGTGATATTTTATTGAACAGTCCATAGATAGCACCAAGTGGGCACAAAAATCTACAGAAGAAACGATATATGAATATGGACATCACGAGGATTACGACTGCAAGCGATACTTTCCAGAAAAACAACAAACCGATAGACTGCTGTAGTCCTGCGTTTAAGGTCACCAGTGGTATGCCTGCAAATATCGTACCGGATGGGCAGATATACTTGCAAAACCATGGGTCGCCCAAACCAAAGCTATTCACTGCCAATAGTGGTAATGCAATTACGAAAACGATGAGCACTACATATTTAAAATGAGTAAGCCACTTCAATTTCTTTGCAATCTTTAATTTCTTGCTAGGAATTTTGTGTAAAAGATCTTGTGTCCAACCGAATGGGCACAGCCATCCGCAAATCCATTTGCCTGCGATGGTGCCAAAGAGCACAAGGAGCCCTGTCACATAAAATGAAAACTTATATTTGTAGTCGCCAATTACCGATTGCAATGCTCCGATTGGGCACGAGCCGATAGCCGATGGACATGAATAGCAATTAAGTCCCGGTACACAGATGTATTTGGCGTTGCCTTGATAGATCCTGCCTTTAAAAATATTGCCTACAATTGGATTTGCAGCAAGAGATGCAAACAATTGTACAATCCAACGCTTTATCCGCATCAGCCGATACCTATGCACTCAAGGCAGATGTAGATTGCCTTATTGAGTACAGTCAACACCTCGTCGCGAAAGATGCCGATGATGATGAAGGACACGGCTACAATGAGCAAGGTGATTCGCATGGACATACGCTTTTTCATGTGATTATTATAGCATAGAATTTATGATATTAATTAATAAAAAAGCATCCGAAGATGCTTTTTATACCATGTCATTCTACTATTTATTTTATCGGGAGCCAAATCTCCGACTTATAATCCATTACATTATTGACATACCCTTCAGTATAGTATTCAATATCAGGTACAGCTCTATTTATTTCATAATCATTGGAGGGTAACCATGATGCTGATATTTCATCCCATAGTTTTTGTATTGCAACAGGCATAGGACCAATACATTCAAAAATTGCCCATTTTGATTTAGGAAATGTGAACACCTTTAATCCATCATTATTTGAATTATAATCAACAGCTATTGCATACTCAAATGTTGACTCACCTTCTTTGCATGGATAACATATTCCATACTTTCTGCCACCCTCATCTTTTTGACCACTCATTTTGCACATTGTATCAATGGTTTTGTTTTTATAAAGCTTATCCCAAAATTCTGGAAGCTCCTTATAGTTCTTTTGGTCGTCAATGGTTGTTATTATAGAATGACCCATAAGTTTAAACTCGTCTTTTTCAACAATCTTGTAATTCATTTTTGCATCTCCAATTATTTTTATTTGAAAGAGGAGTTTTGCATATGAAATGAATTCATGATCGCTATTTTTCACATACGATGGTGATATTCCATGAAAATCTTTAAATGCTCTGGAAAAACTTTCAGATGAGGAATATCCATAATCGATCGCAACATCAATGACTTTTTTGCCTATTTGAAGATCGGATACTGCTAATGTCATTTTTCTGCTTTTAATGTAGTTTGCTAATGATATTCCACTTGCCGCTTCAAACATACGATAAAAGTATAATCGTGATAAACAAGATATTGTGCACAAAATATCCATATCAATAGTTTCTCTTATGTTCTCTTCAATATAGGTAATACAATCATTTAGCCGATTTATCCACTTCATACATCTCACCTCTCTTTCAATAAAATACTAACATCCGTGAAATTCTATTGCATGATAATAGCTGTCTTCATATATCATATAACAATAGCCTTATTGATAACCATTTTAAATCATCAATGCTATGTAAGACAAGATTGAAATGAATGAATCAAACATAGTTCATAAACTCTATCATCCAATTATGCAAACTGCTTAAATAATTTTCATATATGATTTCAGAAATATATTGCTAAAAAGGACTCTCGTAAATTAAAAGTCCTTTTTGCTTCTTAAATTAGTTTACTGTTATTTGTTTTCTGTCATTTAGTTTCTTGCATCAATCATATTCTTTGCAATTCTTGCTTCTTTAACACAAAATTCTATAATCTCGAGAAAGCGCTTCTTTGCTTCTTCAGTTTTTGCTTTTCTCAAGTCATCCAAGCATCTAAACGTCCAATGAAGAGCAATCGTAATCGTATAGCCCAGATATATATCATCAGGAACTCCTTGCCAACCTGTATCGCTAAGCCCCTTTATGTAGTATATAAGTTGTATTTCTTTAATGTCTTGTGCGTTACCAATGGGCAGTGTTTCTTTATAAACAAGGGCTTCAAGGGTAAAGTCTGCAATATCTTCACCTAACACACCAATGCCTGTTGTATCCCAGTCGATTACCACCACTTGTTCGTTACCCTTATCATCTTCATTAATAAAGATATTTTCGTAGTTATAGTCCCTATGGCATAATGTGAAGGGTAGTTTAGCCAATGTTTGCATGAATAGGTCGATATAGCTCCATACTTCCAATACTGATTGCTTGAATTCTTTTGAAAGATAAGCTGCTTTTTCATCACACAATAGCCAGTCCACACTCCAAGTTCCCCATGAGGTAGCATAGACTATAGGTACGTGACGTGAGCTTAACCATACTTCTTGTGGAATATTACGGAGGCTTCCATGAAATAATCCTAGTTGGTAGGCAGGTACATTAAAATCTTCTTTCATGAAGGTATCTCCGTTTTTACCATTTATCAACTCCAGCCAAAGAACTATTTCATCATTGGATATCTCATCGATTAAGTAGCACTTTGGTACTCTAAAATTATCGGGTAAGCTATTAAATACTCCACTCTTATACATCATTGATTCACGATTCCATGACATGGGATCACCATATCGTTGAAATCTTTTCACTTTTTTGTATACCAGTTCAAAACTGCTTTGATTATTATCTGAACCTATCCCTGCACCATATATTTTGTATACATCACCGATTGAGCCATCTGCCATCTTTTCAAAATTAATAGTTGTAATTTGAAAAATGTCATCTTCTTTTAATATCCGTATAACTTCCAGCACTTTTTTCTCTTCTACACTTATTGTGTCGGTCAAATTTCTCATGTTTTCATTATTCATATATGTGTTATTCTCCTTATGGTCGAAAGTTTAAGCATCAAAAAAATCGCAAAGCAATTTGCGATTGATATTATAAGCAATGTACAAAATGCACATGCTTAATCTATTAACGAAAAAACTTCTTATGGTTGCAGAAAAATTTTCTGCAAATATTCAATTATGGTAGAGAATCCTCTATTCGTATGAGCCGATGCATCTCACTCACTCCCCTCACATATAGTGAAGCTATTATATAATAAATTATTCTATATTACAAAATATGATTAATAACAAAAGACTTCCACCGACATGTGCGGAGGAAGTCCTTATGATATGTTTTAGAGTACACACAATTTTCAAGACCCTCGATTCAAATTCACTTTATTTGAATCGAAAGCGGAAGCGTTAACTTGCGCGCCCCGTCAAATCCGCACCGGTAAACTGAGAGTTATAAAGGTCTGCATAGAAACCGTTTTTGTCCATGAGATACTGGTGATTGCCTTGTTCGATGACTTCTCCGTCGTTCATAACTAAAATTGTTGATGCATCGCGAATGGTTGAGAGCCTGTGGGCGATGACAAAATTAGTTCTACCCTTCATCAGCTCTATCATTCCATTTTGGATATATGCTTCAGTCCGCGTATCAACAGAACTTGTTGCTTCATCAAGTATGAGTATCGTAGGATCTGCCAATAGCGCACGTGCGATCGTTAGAAGCTGTTTCTGTCCTTGTGAGATATTGGTTGCTTCCTCGTTCAGTACTGTATCATATCCATCGGGGAGTGTTCTGATGAAATGGTCTGCATGTGCAATTTTCGCAGCTGCGGTAATTTCTTCGTCGGTAGCATCGTCCACGCCATATGCGATGTTTTCCTTTATGGTGCCGTTGTAGAGCCATGTATCTTGTAATACCATACCGAACATGCTGCGTAAATCGTGGCGTGTCATATCACGTATATCAACGCCATCGACGCGAATAGTACCACTATCCACTTCATAAAAACGCATTAGTAAGTTGACGAGGGTGGTTTTTCCTGCACCTGTGGGACCTACGATAGCGATAACTTCACCGGGCCGCACATTCAGGTTCATGTCCTTAATGATAGTGACGCCTTCATCGTAACCAAAGGATACACCGTCAAACTGAACTGCTCCCTTTGGCATTTCGATGACTGTTGGGTTCTTCGTATCTTCTATCATCTCCGCTTCATCTAAGACTTCAAACACACGCTCTGCTGCTGCTACTGCTGATTGCATGACATTTGCGATTTGCGCTGTTTGCGCAATGGGCTGTGTGAAGCTTCTTGAATACTGTATAAAGGCTTGTACGTCACCGATTGCCAGTCTACCGTTGATGACCAAGATGCCACCGACAACGCTAACTACAACATAACTGAAATTATTTACTACATTCATTAGTGGCATCATAATTCCACTCATAAACTGTGCTTTCCAACCGACATTATAAAGACGCTCATTGATTTCATCAAACTGCTCAATGGTCTTTTCCTCTTTGGAGAACGCCTTAACAATACTATGTCCTGAGTACATCTCCTCGACATGTCCATTTATCTTTCCGATTTCCTTTTGCTGTCCTTTGAAATATTTCTGAGAACGTTTAATGACGCCTTGTGCAATAACCATAACCATTGGAAGCACGATTAGCGTTACCAATGTCATAATCCATGAGATTGTAAACATCATAATGGTAACACCGATAATGGTGGTGAATGCTGTAATGACTTGTGTAAGACTCTGCTGGAGCGTATTGGATATCGTATCAATATCATTGGTCACGCGACTTAAGATCTCACCATGTGTCTTTGTATCAAAATACTTTAGTGGCAATCGTGAGAGTTTGTTTTTGACTTCATTTCTCATATCATAAACAATGTTTTGAGAGACGCCTGCCATGACATACTGTTGAATATATCCTAAGAATGCACTTATTAAATACAGTCCTAGTACAATGAGTATGATTTGTCCGATGCCTGCAAAGTCTATTGCAGCACCTGGTATGCCCATCATCTTACCCTGTAGGCCTTCAAATATCTTAGTGGTGGCTTTACCCAACATCTTAGGTCCCACAATGGCAAAGACAGCACTGCCTGCAGCCATAAAAAAGACAAAGAGAATGGGTCCTCTTTTCTTACTTAAATATCTTACAAGTCGTTTGAATGATTCTTTAAAATTCTTGGCTTTTTCTATAGGTCCACCACCGTGCATACCGCCAGGACCGCGACCACCACGTACAGAAGGTCTGCTACTTTTACTTTGTTGATTACTCATGCGAGTTCCTCCTCTGACAACTGTGAGGAAACAATCTCACGGTATATTTCGCAACTATCCAATAGCTTGCTGTGTGTACCTTGTCCTACAATCATTCCATTATCCAAGACAATGATATTGTTTGCATTCATTACTGTGGACACACGTTGTGCTACAATCAACACAGTGGAATCCTGTATCTCATTGGTTAGTGCCATTCTAAGTCTTGCGTCCGTCTTGAAGTCCAACGCTGAGAAACTATCATCAAAAATATAGATCTCCGGTCTGCGAATTATTGCGCGTGCAATTGATAACCTTTGCTTTTGTCCTCCAGAGAAGTTGGTGCCACCTTGGGATACTTCTGCATTGCTGCCTTCATCGATATCGTCAACAAACTCTTTGGCCTGTGCTGTTTCTAGGGCAATGTTAATTTCTTCTTGGTTGGCATCCTCTTTTCCAAAGCGCACGTTGTCTTCTATCGTGCCCTGGAAGAGGTTTATCTTCTGTGGTACCAACCCTATCTTATCTCGAAGTGTCTTCATATCCATATCTTTAACATCAACACCATCAACTAAAACCTTACCTGATGCAACGTCATAAAAGCGGGGGATGAGATTGATCAAGGTTGACTTACCGGAGCCGGTACCACCGATAATTGCGGTAGTCTCTCCTGGCTTTGCGCTAAATGATATGTTGCACAAAACCGGCTCTTGTGCACCTTGATACTTAAAGCTGACATCTTGAAAGTCTATATACCCTTTTTTGTCAGTTGCATCTATGGGATTTTTGGGATTGGTGACGGAAAGCTCCATGTCCAATATTTCATTTACACGCACTGCAGATGCTTGCGCTCTGGGAAGCATAACAAACATCATGGTTGCCATAATCAAAGAGAACATGATTTGCATTGCATATTGTTGAAATGCCATTAAGTCTCCTACCATCATTGCACCTGCATCAATACGCTTTGCGCCAAACCATATGATCGCAATTAATGTGACATTCATCAGTAGCATAATCGCAGGCATCGCAACGCTCATAATCCTATATACTTTAATTGCATTATTGGTAAGGTCTTTGTTGGCAACATCAAATCTACCTTTTTCATATTCTGTTTTGTTAAATGCGCGAATAACGCGCATACCGGTAAGACCTTCTCTCAGAACTAAGTTTACGCTATCGAGCTTTTTCTGCATCACCTTAAATAAGGGAATACCATTTTTTAAGATGAAGAGCACGAGAATACCTAAAATAACAACAACACCGACGAGAATAAGAGTAAGTGGTCCATCCTTTTGCAGTGACATAATCACACCACCAACAAACATTATAGGTGCCATCAATAACATGTTGAGTATCATGACCATGACATTTTGAATCTGCGTTACGTCATTGGTGGAACGCGTAATCAGCGATGCAGTACCGATTTTATCAAACTCATTGAGTGAGTAATTTTCAACCGATACAAAAATTGAGCGACGCAAGTCTTTTGCAAAGCCTACGCCCACTTTTGCTGAAAAAAACCGTGCAACAATGGTACAGATGCTAACGAGTATAGTAAACCCTAACATGATAGCACCAGTCTCCAAAATGAAGCCGACATCTTCACCAACCACACCTTTGTCGATGATATCACTCATTAGATTGGGAAGATACAATTGACTGATTGCCTGAACAAACGTCAATGCTGTGATGAGTATCACTTGCCATTTGTATGGCGCAAGATACCTGAATAGCTTTTTCATAAATTCTTTCCTTTGGTTAATATTTATTTACATCAAGATTGTGTCAATGACCTTGTTTACAAGCCATATCAAATCATCTTCTTCATTGGTACCACCATGGTGGTGTCTTATGATATAATTTCGCAATGCAAATCCGTTGATATTGGTCATAAAAAATACCATCAGCTTATGTGGATCATCCTTGATAATCCCCTTTTCCTTAAGGCTTATAAAATACTTCCGCACTGCATTCAAATCAGCACTTTCCTTTTTCTGTGTATGTTTTGATGTTTCTGAATTAAAGATAGCATCCTTAATCATCATTCGTACAAGATCACTGTTTTTCTTATATCCTAATATAATTTTGTCTGCCATAAACAGTAGGTCTTTCCTTGCATCATATGTTGCCTCATTATTGATAAAAGAGACAAGATCAAAGGAGTGCATCTGTTCTTTGATAATCGTTTTAAATAAATTGCGTTTGTTTTCAAAATGACGAAATAAGGTCACTTCACTGACTCCTGCTTTTTTTGCGATTTCTTTTGTCGTAATCGCAGCATATCCATTACGTGAAAACAAC
>JAGLOK010000141.1 GCA_023139005.1 Clostridiales bacterium
ATTGGTTGGCACGCGGATATGGTGGAATAACTTCTCCTGAGATTGCGCAGAAAATTAATGTATTGGATATTGATTTTAGTGGAATCACTATTGATGATATCATAGAGTTATGTGAAGAAATACGAGAATATGGTGATCAAAATGTAGTGATGCTATTTAATGGTGGTGATTTTGCATATCCGGATATAACGGTACCTAAAACGATATCAAAATATCAAGATGATCAATATAAAATACAGTTTTCAACGGTTGAAAAGCACATGCAAAGCGTTGATTGGGATAAAACCAAAATCTATGGCGGGGAATTTAATACAGCACAACAAGGGACATTTACAACCAATATCATCATCAAGCAAACCATCCGTGAACTGGTAAACCATATCCATGCATTGGAGAGATTGGCTGTATTATCAGGAAGGTCGGATATTGATACGCTAGCGATGTGGGAAAACCTACTAAAGCAACAATTCCACGATATTATTTGCGGAAGTATGTGCGATGGTGGCGTGCAAGACACCTATACTGAAATGCGTGAGGCACGAAAGCTTATCTATGCAGAGATGGAGAAAATCGAAGATAAACATGGTAAGCTTGCATACTTCAATGCGATGGATATTAGTAGATCCGAAATCATACAAAAAGATTGCCTGAAATATAAAATTGATATATCTCCATTTGGGTTTGTAAGCGTTAATCAAGCAAGAATTTTGAAAGAAACAGAAAAACAATCATTACCTTGTGTGTTTGAAAATGAATACTATGAAGCAGTCATCGATGCATCAGGATATATTAGCACACTTAAAGATAAGGTAACAGGCGAGAACCTGACACAAGGGCTAGAAATTCCCTTTGGTGGCATTAGCATGCAAATGGACTATGGTGATCCGTGGCTTAACTTCAATGGTCCGATATCCGGAGGATCTGTTGAGTCGTCACTCACTCAAAACAGCAGAGATCCATACTATAGAGGAACAAAAGACGACTTTGTGGATAGGAGAACCTTTCCATCCACCCAAGTGACTGCAAGAGTTATTGAGCAAAACGAAGAAGAGTTGATTATCGAGCAACAGAGCTTGATGCAGTTTTGGGAGATTGAATTTCCAATTACAACAATAATAACATTGAGCAAGTCTTCTACATTGATTCAATATAAAACATCATTTGTACCCCATGGTAAGAACTACCGTATGCGTGTCGCTTTTCCGACATCAATTGATGATGGAGTGATTCGTCATGAAATTGCATTTGGTATACAAGAGCGAGACCAAGCGGAGTATCCGGTGCAAAACTGGATAGACTATGCAGATAATAATAAAGGGCTTGCACTCATTAACAGGGGTATTCCTGCAAACAATGTGGATGAAGGTATCATGATGTTGACCCTTTTTCGCTCTGTTGCGATGGAATATAAAACAGACAGCTTGCTGTCATATAATATCGGCATACCACAATGCTTTGAGTATGCAATCATGCCACACAGCACAGATAATGATATTAACATTATTCAGAATGCAATAGCCTTTAATCAACCGCTGCGATTGTGCCAAGTATCCAGTGAGTGTATCAAAGAGAACACAAACTATACAACAGATAAAGACAATGTGATTGTATCGGGATTACGCTATCAAGATAAGAGCATATTTGTACGAGTATATGAGGCGATTGGAAAAGAAAAGACGACATGCAACATCAAGATACCAGAGGATATTAAAAGCTATTGCATTGCAGATGGTCTGCAAAACGCAATTGGAGAAAAAACTGCATGTAGTTATACAATAAATATACAAATGAGAGCATTTGAAATAGCAAATATCTTGCTATACAAGGAGTAGTATGAATAACGAGTATAAAAAGCTGATTTCACTGAATGAAGAACACTGGTCAGCAATGAAGTCAAAAATAATTACCGACAAAAACAGCCCTTGGTATGGCGCGATGGAGCCTTCAACCAGTCCAGGCATGCAGTCCGCTTTATCTACATCGGTTGCAGCATATTGCTGTAAAGAGTCAAAATACTATCAAGACAAAGAAGTACTTGCATCAATCAAATTACTTGTTGAATTCCTGCTTGGGATGCAACGAGATAACGGCTTAGTTTCTTTGATTAACTGCAATCTAAACTCTCCACCGGACACAGCATTTACCGTACATGGTATAACAATTTGCTATAATTTAATGGTTAAATCTGAGAATGATGAAGCACAAGAAGTCATCGGACTCATGAGAAAGTGGCTAAAAAACACAATTCCGGGACTTGTTAAGGGGGGCGTGCATACACCTAATCATCGGTGGGTAGTTTGTGGCGCGCTTGCACTATTATATGAGATATTTAAGGATGAGCAACTAAAAAAGAGAATCGATCAATTTCTTGCACAAGGACTAGATATTAGCCCTGATGGTGAATGGACCGAAAGAAGCAACGCAATATATAACGCAGCATGTGACTTGCTTCTGTATCATGTAGCACGCGTCTTTGATTATGACTTTGTATTTGAGGCTATCAGCAAGAACCTCAAATTTATGGAGCATATGTTGCACCCAGATGGCATGGTTGTCACTGAGTTTTCAAGAAGACAAGATGTGAGCATGATGGTTCCTCTTAGTGCATGGTACTACTGTGTATGCAAATTGATGGCTTCAAAAGAGAGTAATGGTAAATTTGAGACTATGGCTCAAATGGCAATGGATGCTGATATATCATACGACTATGGCTTCACGTTGCTTTACTATATGCTATACATAGATGATATAAAAGATGATGTCAAACAAACTGAATTATCAAAACAATATATGGTGTTTCTTGGGGACATGCAAGATTACAAAAATGATGAAACAATAACACATTATGAATTTCATAAACTATATAGGAATAATGTTTATAACTATAAAAGACAAAAATATAAGTTTCACAATGTAGTCAGGCATAGAAATAATAACTTAAGCGTTACAATAATGGCTGCAAAAAGTGGATTTTTGGCCCTTAGATATGGAGATGCAAAACTGCTGGGAATGGAGCTTGCATTTGGTTGGTTTGGTATGGCGAGTATGAACTTCCGATCAATTAGGCAGATAGATGATACACACTATGATATGCATATGTGTATCAGAGGAGTATACATACAGCCCTATGACTATGAACTGGTTAAGGATGCAAAAGGTATGCTATACGACTTCCCAGATGAAGAACCTGAATATTCAGATGGCGTGGAGCTTGATGTCATAGTTGGTGTTGCACTGCTTGAAGATGGTGTGAATATCACAATTGATACAGATAAGTATGATCAAATATTTACACAAGCTATATTCAAATTTGAACAAGATGGACGTCTTGAAGGAGAAAGCATCCAAGAAGATGGTGAACACTTTAGTTATTTGAAAGATGGATATGCTAAATACACAAATAATGGGTATCAAATATGCGTATCCGGCGGTGCATATCAACATAAGTTTAAGACCATGAGAAATGGTGTAATCAATCCAGATGCTGAAACCGTGGCAATTAACCTTGAAACACCAATAAAACATGAGATACAAATTCGATGTAAGAAGATACAAAACAGTTGAATGTATAACGTAACAAAATTTAGCATAGAGGAATAATATGAATTCAAAACAAAGAGTAGCGGCAGTAATTGACAACAAACCATTTGATCGAATCCCTATCTATGGATGGTTAAGAGAAAACTTAAAAGATCAACTAACCGAAGCTTTTGGTTCTGTTGAAGCATTTGAAGACAAGTATGAGTTTGACTTTGCCCATATTTTTGGGGGTCCTGCAACATTTGATCGCACGATGTTGGATAATGCAAGATCGCAAAAGCAGGAGTTTTTGCCATCGGACTTATTGCAATTGCCTATGACTGACGTTGATGATACTACACATTGGGAGATGGTAAGAAAGAGCTTATCATTTTATAGCGATGATCGTGGTAGATTTACTTACTTTCAGACTCCGGGGACATTTGAAGTTGTAAACGATTATTTTGGAATAGAAAATCATTTGATGTATATGTTTTTATATCCTGAAGATATGCAAAAACTATATGCAAAACAAGCAGCTTGGAATATAAAATATGCAATGAACGCAATAGACTTGGGCGTGGATATGGTACATATATCCGACGACTGGGGCGCACAACGTAGCTTGATGTTTGACCCTAAACTATGGCATGAAATGATTGCGCCTAATCATAAGAAGATCATCGATGCGGTACACGCTAGAGGGGCGTATTTGAGCCTACATAGCGATGGGAACATTAATCAAGTCCTAGATGGCATGGTGGAACTGGGATATGATGTAGTTCATCCATATCAAGTAGCTGCAGGCATGGATTATGATAAATACTTTAATCAGTACGCTGATCATTTTACGATTATGGGTGGGATTGACATACAAGCTACACTTGGATTTAATCAATTAGACAAAGTGAAGAATGAAATTAATGAGATACTAACAAGGTTTAAAGAACGTGGATTATTGCTTTGCACAACTCACTATGTACAAGATCACTGTAGTATTGATGAGCTGGTGTATGCATATGACTTGATTTACAAGGGAATTAGAAAATAGATTGAGTGATTGTTTTATATATCGATAATCTCTGCAATAGTAATGTTTAGAGTGGAAGCATCATGTGCTAAATCGATACGTTCATTGGTGACTTTCTTATCAACAATGACGCGAATTAGTGGCCTAAGATAGGATGATTCAAAATTCTCCACGACAATTCCTTCAACTCCAGAGCTTAAACGCACACAAGTACCAACAGGATAAAAAGCTACCTTTTTGATGAACGCTTCTACGATCACCGGATCAAACATGGTGTTGTACCCGGATAGCACATACTCAAATGCTTGAGAAGGAAGCATTGCCTTACGGTAGGAACGATCAGAAGTCAACGCATCATACACATCAACCACAGAAATAATTCTACCAAACAGATGAATATTCTCAGCAGATATCCTATTGGGGTATCCATTGCCATCGAACTGCTCATGATGCGTCAAAACAGCAAGCTTTGAACTAAGCGGAATACTGATGCTGGAATACAAATAATTGTACCCACGCTCACTGTGACGCTTGATATCTTCATATTCTTCTGGTGTTAACTTCCCTGGTTTATTGATGATGTTTTTGTCATAAAAAACTTTGCCAATATCATGTATCAGTGCACCGAGTGCTAATTCGTTGAGCTTCTTTTTGTCTAGTCCTAAAACAGTGCCAACCACAACAGACAAAACAGCCACATTGATGCTATGGCTGAAAGTGTAATCGTCATATGTTCTAAGATCGACGATATTGACCTTAACATTGGCGTTACGCTGGACTTCATCAACAATGTCTGTGATTGTTCTTTTGATGGTACTTAGGTATTTGTCAGTTTTTTGAGTCATTTCTTGCTCAGCACTCAAAAAGAAGGAAGTAACCCCTTTTTTTGCTTTGTACTTTAGCTCATCGCTAATAACATTGGAAACTTCAATATCTCTAGAAATGTCATCGTCAATATAGACGCCTTGAAGCCCTAACTGCTCAATCTTCTTGATTACTGAGCTTGTTAGAGCTACGCCCTTTCTAAGGAGTATTCTTTTTTTGCTGATACTGATATTGCTCGCTAAGATCTGTCCTGCTTGCAAACAGTTTGCTGGTATATACCTCATTCAATGCCCCGACATTTCATATGAAAACTACACATTCACAATGGAATCATGGTATTTCTAGAAATAGATAGTTATTATCATCGTTTCACATATTTTATAATTTCTTGTGAAATCAATGAGTGATGTACTACCTATTTTCAGATCATCTCATTTGATTACAGGTTATAGTATAGTAATCATTGGAGTGTATTCGTGTACAAACAAATCTTGGATTTGCGTTGTTACTCCATACCACTTAAAGCTGAAATAATGCTTTCTTCCTTAAACGGCTTTACAATAAATCCACGGGCACCTGCTACGATAGCTTCTCTAACCATACTCTCTTGTCCCATTGCAGAAACCATTACAACCTTTGCTGATGGATTGACAGAAAGTATCTGCTTTAGGCTTGTTAACCCATCCATTTCAGGCATTGTAATATCCATGGTTACGATGTCCGGACTTAGCTCCTGGAACTTCTGGAGTCCAACTAATCCGTTGTTTGCTTCTCCGACTACTTCAAAACCATTCTTTGTTAGTATATTTTTTATTGATACTCTCATAAATGAAGCATCATCCACTATAAGAACTTTTTTCATAAATCCTCCCCCACTACATGGAATTAATATCGGTATAAAAACATAATTTCTTTAGTGTAAATATGAATAAAATACAAATAATTATATCAAGCATCAAAATTAATATGAATTGATGATAATCATTGTAACACGTATAAGTATCTATTAGATCGAAATATTCCCTTTATATGTTAACTTTTAGATAGAAACACACGATATATACTATGATCAATTGACGTTTATATCATTAATTTCAGAATAATGATTTATTGGAGAGATAAAGTGCAAATCAAAACAATTAAGACGCAAAATGGTTTATCCGGTGGACAAAACCAATATCAAAACCTTCAAGCCCTCAAAAAGGGTGACGTTGTTGTGGCGGAAATTCTTGCGCAAAAAGGTGAAGTACTAACGTTGAAGAAGCAGGACAATTTTATTTTCACTGCAAAAATATTATCTGAAATGCAGTTGACCATTGGAGAGCATGTTGAGCTGTTGGTAGAAGATAAGATCGGAAAGCACTACATCATGAAGGTAACAACAGAAACCCAAAGTGCAATTGAACTTACTTCCGAAACTACAGCACAAGCACCTGTTAGTAAAAGCGAAGCAAAAATCACAGGTCTTTTAAACAATTTGGGTATAGAATTTAGCAATCATGATGTTGAAAACATCGCTACAGTGATGAAGGACATTCCCAGACTCGATGTGAAGACCGCAGTCTTCATGACTATCAACAAATTACCAATAACTCTTGAGAATATCGAGATTGTTAAGCAATTTGTTACCAATGATAATATCAGCCAAAATTTGCTGGAAATCCTAGAGCATGTCGCTCTTGAAACCAGTCCGCATGTTGATGCGCACTTAAATGAACAATTGCAAAATGAGAAAACATCTCAATTGATAGGTCAATCCGATCAAACAGTGAGAAGCGACAGCAATCAAGCAATGAGAAGCGATGGCAATAAAAGTGTGCTTCAAGAAAATGCTTTGAACCAAAACATCAATCATAGTGCAATAAAACTAGACTCAGAGCTGAGTGCAGCTGTACAAAAGGCCTATGTGAATGGAGAAGCGATGGTTGCACAAGAACATGTAGCAACTGAGGATATTATTAATTTATCAAAAAATGAACCAGTGAAAGCAGTAGTAGATCAGTTTCTACAAAAAGACTCTGCGAAACACGGTGTTGAAAAACAATTAAATACACTTCTTTCAAAAAGCGATGCGTCGCACGAGGGCATCAACCCAAAAGACGTTGCGATGCTGAAAATCGCATCTAAGGTGATGTCCATTTTTACAAACATTGAAGATGTGAAAAAAGGGCAAATTGATATCAAGAAAGAAGCAGAAGATGTACCCCGAAAATTAGTAGAATTAAAGGAAACCATCAAAACCACCGATTTAAAAAATAGTAAGACAATAATTGATAAAGCGGATAAGGTTATTTTGCAAAATAAGATGACACAGGATGTGAATCGTTTTACATTCTTGCATATACCATTCAACCTTAACAATGCAAAACAGACTGCTGAATTGTTTATATTCAGAAATAATAAGAGTAAGAAGAACAAAGAGGATGATCAAACACGCATATTGATTGGACTGGATACACAAAACCTTGGCAGATTTGAAGCGATGATCCAAGCGCATCAAAAAAATCTATCAATTGTATTTAGCCAAGAAAACGACCGTGCACAAGAGGTCATCAAACTCAGAGCAAAAGGCTTGGAAGCAAAGTTGAGCAAAATGGGGTATACCCTATCAGAGGTGAAAGTGGAAAGATTGCTTGAAAGAACGACAGTAGTGAATGCAGAAGAAGCCATTAAAAACAATATATCAAGTTCTTCTTCATTCATTGACTATAAAATATGAGTGATATAGTAAATAAGAAAACAACAGAGAAACTAGCTTCTGCATTGAAATACGATAAAGACGTGGACGATGCTCCCTATGTGGTGGCACTAGGACAAGGCAAGATTGCAGAGAAGATAATTGAAACTGGACACCAACATGGAGTCAAAGTTGTTGAAGACAAGTCACTATCTACAATGCTTCAAAACCTGAGCATTGGAGATGAGATTCCTGAAGAACTTTATCACGTAGTAGCGCAAGTGTTGGTATTCATCAGCGAATTGGACAATGAATTTGCAAACAGAATAATCGACCAAAGATATCAACAATATAAGTAAGGACAGAAGGAGACAGATGCAAAACACGATAGCAATCCAGCAATTGAATAGCAATCAACAAAATAGCAACTATTCATATATGAATACAAATGTGCAGAAAACATCTTTTGCTGATGTAATGTCTTCAAATATCCTCAAGATGAACACAGAACCTACAATAGGTCACATGGGAAGTATTGGAGCTCTGCAGAATACAGGAAGTAGTGACTTCATCTTGAACTTACTAAGCAGCCTAGAAAACACAAATCCAGCTCTGCAAATATTATTATCAGTTCTCGGCTCAAGCTCTCAAAGCGATATCGGGAGCATCATTAGAAATGCTAATAATAAGTTTGGTGTAAAAACCAGCAGACAACTATCCAATGGATTGGGAGTTAAAAGAGGTCGCATTATTAGTGCGGGTACAGGCACGATTCCAAGTCAAGCGTGGAAAGCCACAAGCCCAAGCATAACAAATAACTTCAGCAACCGTAGTGCTCAGATGTATCGTCGTGTAATCGATCAATTTAACGTGGAAAATAATCCGCGCTATACTCCCAATAAAAATGGACGTGGAGATACATATTGCAATATTTTTGTATGGGACGTTACCCAAGCAATGAATGCTGAAATTCCGCATTATATCAATCCTGTAACTAAAGACCCGATGTACTATCCAAATACAAAAGGCGCAAAGGAAACAACAGCCAATAGAATCTATGATTGGCTTCATGAAAAAGGCGCAGAATATGGTTGGAAAAAGGTTGATGCACAGACAGCACAGCGGCTTGCAAACCAAGGAAACCCAGTAGTCACAGCAAAGCATAATACAGGAAAATCAGGGCATGTTCAAGTGGTATGCCCATCAAAAGATGGAACGTATGATTCTAGACGAGGGGTCACAGTTGCACAAGCCGGAAGCAAATTGTCTAGTTACACATACGCTACTAGAATATTTGGCTCAAATCTGTCAAAAGTAACATATTTTGCACATATATAAAAATTTGAAAAATATCATCAAGATTTTTACCTTAGTTACCGATATAACAAGTGTGGATAAAAACAAATGTAAAAATTATGGAGGATAACTATGTCTATAGATTCACTAGGAATGAATAGAGAATTGATGCGGATATCAGGACTTTCTTCCGGTCTTGATACAGATTCTATTGTAAATAGTCTTCTTAAGATAGACCAATATAAAGTAGATCGGCAGTTTCAAGTAAAGACGCGTCTTGAATGGAAAAGTGATGCATATCGTGAAATTAACTTGATGCTTCGAAGCTTCCGCGAAGATAATATGAGTGTATTAAAAGCGGAAAACAATATGCTTTCTAAGTATTCATATAACAACTATGATGTGACCATGTTGGATACTACTGATGCGGTGACTATCAAAGCGGGTGCTACAAGCGTTTCAGGGATGATGACCATTAACAGCATCACACAATTGGCAACTTCTGCAAAGACGGAAAGCCTTTCTGTATTCAATACTGATACAATATCGCTAAATACTGCACTTATAGACCTCGACTTGGTTACGCCTTTGCAGTTTACTGATAATGAAGTCTCATTTTCAATCAATGGTGAGACATTTACATTTGGAGAAGATGCGTTGCTTTCTGATATGCTCAGCACAATCAATGCAAACGCCACTGCTGGTGTATCAATGAACTACAGTAGCTTAAAAAAAGGATTTAGCATCACTGCAAAGCAAACCGGAGCTGCAAGCACCATTGATATCGTCAACATCAAAGGTAATACATTTGATGCAGCAAGCAGTGCGTTCGGAATAGCAGAAGGTAT
>JAGLOK010000142.1 GCA_023139005.1 Clostridiales bacterium
CAATTTCATTCACGGCATGAAACTTGCAGGTATCGAAATCAATCGTAAAATGCTTGCAGACCTTGCTGTTAACGATATGGATACATTTGCTAAATTGGTTGAAAAATCAAGTAAGGCATTGGAGAAAGCAGCGTAATAATTTTCAAACTGTATAAAAGACTCGAAAATAATCGGGTCTTTTTTTGTTGCGAAAATTATTTATGATTTAAGAAAATACAGCAAAAAACAGATGAATATAGTGCGCAAAAGGAAAATTACATTTCAAGAAATTACATTTACTCTTGACTAAATCGTAGACTAACCATACAATAAATGTATCAAAAATGAAAGGAGGTCAAATCTTGAAGCGCATAATGAGTGTTGAAGATAAATATA
This sequence comes from Clostridiales bacterium, assembly GCA_023139005.1. Lineage (GTDB taxonomy): Bacteria > Bacillota > Clostridia > Christensenellales > UMGS416 > JAGLOK01. The sequence goes on from JAGLOK010000142.1 coordinate 376, forward strand.
CACATCGTGAGATAAAGCTTAATCCTATATATTTGGTTAAGCAAATATTGGTGAAGTATATACTTTTTTAACAAACACTCATCGTTTGCAAGGAATTTGACCGCTTGAAATAACACCTAGATTATTTGAGCTCGAACCCTTACACAAGGGGTTTCGGGCTTTATTTATTGCCTGTAAACGATATAAATGAAAGGAATATGTTATGCAGGGAACATTAATAAAACTTGAAAATTTTAATTATTCAATAGCAGATAGAGTGCTATACAATAACGCATGTATACAAATTGAAAGCAAAGAACATATCGGTTTACTAGGAGAGAACGGTTGTGGTAAGACCACCCTTATAAACATTATTTTGCATCCTGAAAAATATATATTCTCAGGCAGTGTATGGAAACAAAAGAATGCTAGGATAGAATATGTCAGCCAATTTCTAGATAACTCCAGAGAATTCATGAACAAAACAGTGGAGCAGTATTTATTTGAAAGCTATAACGCACAACTAAATGTATTGAGCAAACTTGAAAATGAGATGACTCACACTGAAGACCTTACAGAAGTCTTGAACGAATACCAGCAAGAGCTTGAGCGATATGACATGGTGGGCGGAGAAGCTTTTGCTGCAAATATAGAAAAAACACTTCAAAGTTCTGGGTTGATAGCATTAAGACATCAAAAGCTTCAAACATTGAGTGGTGGAGAACGCAAAATATTGCAGATTATGCGTGCAACGATGTTATTACCCGATTTGCTGTTTTTGGATGAACCTGATTCTTTTTTGGACCTTGGGAATATTGATGTACTTGCAGATATACTAAATAATTTTAAAGGTGCATACATTATGGTATCGCATAACAGATACTTTTTGGATAATTGTTGTAGTCATATAGTAAGTATTGAAGATAAAAAGATGCGCAAGTACAAGGGTAATTACTCACAGGTTACATTCAATCTATTGAGCACGAAAATCGCTGAACAGAAAAAAGCGTTTACCGATAAACGCGAAATAAAGCGTCAAGAAGCGTTGGTTAAGAAATTTAGAGAATATGCAAGGCGAAACCCTGATAAAAGAGGTGGACGTATGCTGCGTTCCAGAGTGACTTATTTAAACCGTCTCAAGAATAATAAACAGCTATCACCCTATGTCTTGCTATCGCAAATTGATTTTGATTTTCAGACATCAAGGCAAAATACAAGCGAAATCCTCACTATCAATAATTACTCAAAGTCTTTTTCGGATAAGGAGCTTATCCGTGATGCTAGCTTGATGATTGCAGAAGGGGAGAGGGCAGCATTTATTGGAGAGAACGGTGCAGGTAAATCAACCCTGCTTAAAGCCATACTTGCAGGTAACACAGAGCATATACATCTCAATCCATACATGAAAGTCTCATATCTTTCGCAAAAGCAAGAAGAAAGACTGAAATATGATAATAATATTTTGGATGAATTTTATGATATGGGCTTTACTACCGTAAAATCCATTGAGCAGTTTCTAGCAAACTTTCTGTTTAAGCGAGATACACTTCACAGGAAAATCAGTATACTATCCGGTGGTGAAAAAAACCATCTTCAGCTTGCCAAGATAACGCATGAGAAACCTGATTTTATCATCCTAGATGAACCAACTTCGCATTTGGACCTATACTCCCAACTTGCTCTTGAGAATGCCATAAATACATATCAAGGTAGTGTATTGATGGTATCGCATGACTTTTATATGATATCTAATACAATGGACTATGTGTTCTCATTAGAAGGCAAAAAAATACTGAAAATTAGTGTTGATGAGTTCAGAGAACGTGTGCTGTCCAAAAGATACTCTAAAGTTGAGATAGGAAAGATCAATGATAGGCAGATTCAAAGAAGAGAGTTGGAAAACGAAATAGCGTTAGCGCTGAGTAAAGAAGACTTCTCCACAGCGCGGAATATCTGTGTTGATCTTGGGAAGTTGATACGAAATTAAAAAGGAGAATTTATTATGAAAGAAGTAGATATAAACAAAGCAGCATGGAGTAAAATATCGAAAAAACACTATGAGCATTTTAAGAAACAAATATTAAACAAGAACTATAATTTTAATCCAATTATATTAGATGAAATTGGTGATGTGCGTGGGAAAACAATATTGCACCTTCAGTGTAACACAGGTGCAGACTCTATCATGTTAGCAAAAATGGGTGCGATCGTAACTGGGGTTGATCTCGTTCCTGATAATATCTGCTATGCACGTAGATTAGCAAAAGATTGTGGTGTAGATAACATAAAATTTATAGAATCTGATATTATGACACTGATGGACTTTCACCACGTGAAATATGACATAGTGTTTACATCAGATGGTGTACTATTATGGATACCGGATAAGAAACGATGGGGCGAAACATTAAGACATTGTTTAAAGGATGATGGATATTTTTATGTTCATGATAGCCATCCGTTTTATCTTATTTTTGATGAGGAAGAATTACCTAAAGGATGTTTATCCGCTAAATATCCATATTTCATAAGCAAGGCAAATGTAGAATATGGAATAGGAGGGTATGCAACAGAAACGGTTAAGGAAACCACAACATATGAATGGATGTATACGATAGGTGATATTATAAACGCACTATCGAGTGCGGGATTATTTATAGAGTATTTGAACGAATACGATAAGTGTGTAAAAGGAATGGCAAACTGTGATGCTGAAGATGAAAATAAGTTGGGATATTTAAGTTACTACAAAGAAAAAATACCATTGGTTTTTAGTTTGAAAGCAACAGTTAGGTGATTTTATTGGTAGCTTTTATTGCCATATATAAATAATATAGACATAAGTGAAATAATAACACCACATTAGATAATGGAAAGACAGATAATATTTGACACAATATCAGTTTGTTTATATACTGTATTTACTAATCTATGAAAGGATGTGTGACAAAATGACAACTATAATCAAGATAAAACTAAAACTCGTTTTGTTGCATGTATTCTAAAACAAGTGCTCTAATCTAAGTTATGCAAAACGTCTTAAGTTTATCTTGAGACGTTTTTTATATGACAAGATAAAGGAGCGAATTTGAAAAAACATATAACACAAACCATTGACGGTATTGACTTTAAACTTAAAGAAAAACACGACTTCACTTGGCTAAAAACATTCGGGAAAGTATTTAAGGTATATGATGCTAAAGATTCTGGAAACATCCTATTTGGTGTTGAAAAAGATAACAGAAAATACTTCATAAAGTATGCAGGTGCCTATACATTAGATTATGGACATGATGCACAAGGTGCTATAGAACGGTTGAAAAAGGCGTCTCAAAAATATGAGGCTATAAAACATCCTGCATTGATACCTCTCATTGAACACAAGGAAATAGGTGATGGGTATATATTGATTCATGAATGGCATGAAGGAGAATGTCTGCATGACTACTGGATGTTTAGCAAAAGGCTAAAATATGTTGGTCAGAAAGACTTTATTGAATTGACAAAATACAAACATAAAGATGCATCTATGCATAAATTCAAAAATCTATTTATGGAAAAGAGAATAAAAGCATATAGTATAATCTTAGATTTTGTAAATACCGTTCACAAAGCTGGATATCAAGCGGTTGATTTTAACGATAACCAGATAGTCTATGATTTTGAAAATGATGAGCTAAAAATATGTGATATTGACTTGTATGAGAAAAAACCGTATGTTAATCCAGGTAAAATATTATTCATGAACTCAGAACGGTTTCGAGCACCTGAGGAATGTAAAGAAGGTAGTGTTTGTGATGAAATAACAAACGTTTAGCATTTAGGTATATTTGCTTTTGTGGTCTTTGGGCATGAACTCCAAAAGACTTTTGATACATGGAATGCCTCTCAGCGACTTTATGAATTTGCATGCAAAGCTATATTGCCAGATAGAAAGAAATGTTATCAGACAATTTGTGAAATGATCAGTGATTTTGAGGATATTATCGCGATCGAATAAGTGCATTCCTTGTGTTTATTATTGATACTTGTACCAGTCATTTCCTGTCTCCCATTTATCGGGAAAATCTGCTACAATAAGGATATACTCATTTTAAGGAGATTGATTATGGATTGGGTTCAAAGGATGAACAAAGCAATTGAATATGTTGAAGCACATCTTATCGAACGTATCGACACCGATGAGATAAGCAAAATCATGGCATGTTCTTTTAGCACTTTCCATCGTTCGTTCACGCAGATTACAGGCATTACACTCGTTGAATATACGAGACGTCGTAAACTGACCCTTGCGGCGTATGAGCTGCAAAACACCGATATGAAAGTGATAGACGTCACACTAAAGTATGGGTACAGCTCTCCAGATTCATTCAGAGTTGCCTTTAAAAACCTGCACGGCATCAGCCCCAAATTTGCCAAGCTCCCCAATACGACTTTAAAATTCTATTCTAGACTTGAATTTGAAGTCAACATCAAAGGAGTATATGAAATGAACTATAAAATGATTGAAAGAAATCCTTTTAAGGTGGTGGGTATCAGAAAAACTACCCCCCACGCCGGCGGCACGTGGCAGATTGTCAAAGGAGACGGTACCTTCAACAAATTGATGGAGCAAAGTGGCAAAACGACATCACTCGGACTATGCTTCGGATTTGACAAAGATGGCAACAATGACTATATGGTTGGCGTGGCGTGGGATACTGATGATGTGCTGGGCTATGATGTGTATGAATACACGGATATTACTTGGCTTGTGTTTGTCTCGGAGGGCGCGATATCTGACAATGTTTTATATAAAACATGGCGCCGAATATATGACGAATTTTTGCCAAACAGTAAGTTTGTTCAGCTAGGTATCCCTACCATTGAAAAGTACATCGAATGGGATGAGCAAAATGATAATTGTAAAGTGGAGGTACATATACCGGTAGTCAAAAAGTAGTAATGATGAAACAATCTAAAGGAGAAGTCATATGAGTGGCTTCTTTTTTATTTATATGTTATGGTACAATATGATTAGTAAAATTTAGGAGGGAGCATGGACACGAAATGGGAGCGTGCAATCACTTTATATGAGATTACCAAAGATGAAATCGAAAATATATTTAGTCTTTGGGATAAAAGTATAATAATCAATGGTTTTGAAGCTATTAATTTAGGGTGCAAAAACAGTAATTTCAAAGTTAATACCCAGGATGATACATTTTTACTCAGAATAACACCTAATGTTAGTGAGTATAATAATGAGATTAATATATATAGAAAGATAGCCGCTAAACTAAATGTTCCAAAGTTATATTATCATTGCATATACGATGGTAAACATGTTCTTATTTATCAGTACATAAAATCTATATCATTGCAGATGTTTCTGGAAAATAAAGATAATAACCACACAAATGTGGTTACACAAGTGGCCAAAGCAGCAGCGACGATACATAATTTTGGTATCGAAGACACACGCGACTAAATCGATATTGACACTCCACCGTTTACTATGTGGTACGACTACTTTTTGAGCAATAAAAATACAGCAAAAAGATTAGGCGGTGAACTAGTTGATAAAATTAAAGCTTTGATATCAGATAATGTACATTTGTTGGATGAAATAGATAACATAAAGTCGATGATTCATAATGATTTCAGACCTGCAAATATGATAATTGATGATAAATACAATGTTTATTATGTTGATTGGGAATTTGCCACATATGGTCATTCACTCGCAGACATAGGACAGTTTTCCAGATATAGCAGTTTATTTGATGATGAAGATGTGAAGAATTTTGAGCAAACATACAACAGCTATGCAAATAGAAAATTACCTAAAAACTGGCATAGTCTGTGTAAATTAAGAGACCTTGTAAATCCTTTGCAGATGCTGGGTAGTGAAGCGGATAAACCTATTATGTATGAAGATCTAAAAAAAATTGTAGAAGATACTATGAAATATTTTAAACATGCCAATCTTTAGTAGTGCTTCATTGTGGTTTATATGTTGTGATACAATATGATTAGTAAATTTTAGGAGGACTATGATGGGTTTTATTTGGAAAACAATACAAGAAGGAGCATCACAAATTGCTTAATATTGACACTTCACACAAAACATTTGATACAATAGACTTGTAAATAGTAAAAAAGAGAAGAGGATACAATGCCCGGTACAATGATTCATCTGCTATTGGCAGAAAAAATACACAATGATTACCCTATAGAATATTACATTGGAAGCTTTGCGCCTGATACTATTTCAAAGCACAAAGATTATTCTTGGAAGTTAAAGGATGAATTGCATTTTCGCGGAATAGAAAATCGTTTTAAAAAGCTCACGCAGTTTGCTAAGGCTTTAGATATGAGTATTCCGTATTATGAGGGATATATCCTTCATTTGTTTTTTGACATGCACTGGGATAAGGATTGCTTAGTACCATTCATAGAAAATCATACCAATGATGATTGGTTTACAAGTTATAGAAATGAGATAAGCCTTTCATCATCTTGGATATTTCATAATAATAAAAAAATCAATAAAAGATGGAAAGATGTTTTTAACTATAATGGGCGGATTCAACACGTCGTGCAAGGTATATCTTATGTTGAAATAGAGGAATATACTAATTGCAACAACATATGGTATGACACGAATAAAATCGGTCCGTCAGCCGTATTTTCGAATTGTTTTATAGAAAAATACACTGATGAGATTAAGGAAAAGTATTTCGTTTGGCGTGAGGAGATGAAATAAAGACGATGTTATTAATTATCGCTAATGCTGTTTCTATCATAGATAAACAGGTTGAATTATGGATGATAGACTAAAATATAAGGAGTAACTTATGGATTTTTATGAAGTAATCAATACAAGAAGAAGCATCAGAAAGTATAAAGCGACTGAAATTCCTCAAGAGGTCATCAAAAAGGTCATGATTGCAGCAGGGATTGCACCCAGTGGACGCAACAGGCAAAAGTGGAAATATATTTTGGTATATGATAAGAAAATGCAAAAACAACTCGTAGAATTTTGCCGTAATCAAGAGTTTGTAGGAAACTGTCCTGTCACTGTTGTGGTTTGTGGAGCGAGTATTCCTCAGCACAACCGGGGGAATTATATGGGAGAATTCGGGATGTTGATGGATACTTCGATTACATTTACACACTTTATGCTTGCTGCAAGGGCTGAAGGCTTGGGTACATGTTGGATAGGGCTGTATGACAATGAAAAGGTCAAAACTTTGCTGGATGTGCCTGAGGATTGGGATGTGGTAGCACTATCTCCGTTGGGATATCCTGAAGATGAAAATGCTTTTCATAGCAACATCAAGAGATTGGATTACGATGAGCTTGTGTCGATTGATCAATTCTAAATAATTTGAATTAAGGAGTAAAATGTATAACGATTCATTTACGGTATTTCCAAGAATAGAAACAGAAAGACTAGTCTTAAGAAAAACGATGGAAGACGATATCGACGCTATTTTAGAATATACTCAAGATAACGAATATTTCAAATATACTGATGGAGTTCTTAACACTAAAGAAATAGCGCAAAACATGATACAAGCATATAACTGTGTGGCATACAATGAAAAGAAATTCCTTCACTGGGGTATTTGCTTAAAATCTAATAATCACTTTATTGGAAGAATATATATGTTTAACCCAGAAGGTAATGGTGCTGTTGGTAGAAAAATCGATATAGGATTTGAAATATCGCAATATCATGGTAGAAACGGATATGCAGCTGAAGCTATTCGTGCTGTGACCGAGCATGGGTTTCGAGAAATGGGACTTGTTAGAATACAGGCACTAATCATTCCGGAAAATATTGCTTCGATACGTGCATGCATTAAAGCGGGATATATTGAAGAAGGTAAGTTAAGAAACTTTACACCTTATTATTACAATGAAATCAAAGGCTTCAAAACTATGATCGTCATGTCCTGTTTTCCGGACGATGAGCAGTAGAAATATACTATAAATTAGTATAATATAGATAATATTATCTTGTAATATAAGAGGATGCATATGATTAACCATATAGGAACGAATACAATTGAAACTGAACGATTGCTTTTGAGAAAGTTCAGAATTTCAGATAGCACTGATATGCTAAAAAATTGGATTGCAGATGAAGTTGTGCAAGGTGGGTATGGAGAGCCTGTATATCAAACGTATGAAGAAGTAGCAGAATTGTTAGATAGGTGGGTTAAAAACTATAAAAATGGTAATTTCTATAGATGGGCTATTATTCTCAAAGAAACAAACGAGAATATTGGGCAAATCGGCTTTTGCAGGGTATATGATAAATATGATGCAGTGGAAATCGAATATTGCTTGGGGCAGCGCTTTTGGGGACTTGGGTATGCAACAGAGTGTGTTAATGCGATAATTAAATATTGTTTTGAAAGTATTAAACTGAATGAAATAGAAGCTTTTCATCGAAAGAAAAATATACGTTCCGGCAAGCTTTTAACAAAGACTATTAAATACAGGACAAATAGTGCGTATAGGTTTATTAATAAAGAACCTCCTGATAACTATATATTCTATAAGATTGATAAAGATCAATATTTTAAGAGTGTTTAGTAAGCAGAATAATTATAATTAATAGTATGGTAAGCAAGCAATAAAGATAAACATATTGCTTGTTATTTATATCATATTAAACTAAAATAAATCTATGAATATAATAACCAGTAAGAACAATCCTATTATCAAATCAGCGACAAAGCTTCAAGTATTAAAATACAGAAATTTTGAAAAGGCATTTCTAATTGAAAGTGAAAAAGTCATTGAAATGGCAATTGCAAGTGTATATAGCGTGCAAAGAATCTTTTTTGATGCGCAAAAGCAAGAAAAGTTTAGTGCACTATTGCATGATGCAGAGCAAAAGAACATCCAAACTATAGCTGTGAATGATGAGGTGATGAAAAAGCTTTCATCAAGCAAATCGCCACAGGGTATCGTCGCAGTTGTTGAATATATGGAATTTGATACAAAAGATATAGAAGGTCAACTCATCGTTGCATGTGACGCACTCAGCGACCCCGGGAACTTGGGGACTATCATACGCACAGCAGATGCGGTGGGAGCAGGAGCTGTACTACTTAGTAATGATTGTGTAGATGTTTATAATGATAAAGTAATCCGTGCATCCATGGGCTCTATATTTAACATTAGAGTAGTGATGGTAGATAGCTTGGAATATAGCATATCAGATTTGCAAAAACTAGGTTATAAAGCAGGATGTGGACACCTAGATGGGGATAATTTCTTTGAGAGAGCAGCACAAGAAAAGACGATACTAGTCATTGGAAATGAGGCAAAAGGTGTGAGCGATGATATCGCTTGTGTATGTGACTATCAATGGAAGCTGCCTATGGTAGGAAAGGCAGAATCATTTAATGTTGCAGTTGCTGCAGGCATCATGATGTACGATATTGTTAAAGAAAATAAAAAGAACTAGAGTATTCATCAAATTAAATGCATTAGTTCATTTTATTTAATCAAATTGTAATAGGTATTCGATATAATATTTATGAGAAAAGGGTAAGGAGTAAAAAACATGAGCAATATTAAAGACAAATCACTACACAAACTAGGGCAGGATAAAATGGATTGGGCATTTGCACACATGCCTGTATTGTCAAGTATATACAAACGTTTTGAAAAAGAAAAACCATTGGCTGGACTTAACGTTTCTCTATCGATTCACTTGGAAGCGAAAACTGCAAACCTTGCAAGAACTATCAGAGCAGGGGGGGCTACAGTATATGTAACTGGATCGAATCCGTTGTCTACTAAAGATGATATTACAGCAGCACTTGTTCGCGATGGATTTGAAGTTAATGCAATCTATGGTGCTGACCAAAAGACATATGAAGAGCATTTGGTGGAGACACTTAAAATAAGCCCAGATATCGTTGTCGATGATGGAGGAGACCTTGTATCATTGTTGCATACAACATTAAAGCACAATGCTGTAAATGTAATGGGTGGATGCGAAGAGACCACAACAGGTATCACAAGGCTTAAAGCCATGGAAAAAGAGGGGAAACTAAACTTCCCGATGATGGCAGTTAACGATGCAAAGCTGAAATACTTATTTGACAATAGATATGGCACAGGACAGTCTGTTTGGGACGGTATCATTCGCACGACAAATCTACTTGCAGCAGGTAAGAATGTGGTTGTAGCAGGCTATGGATGGTGCGGTATGGGTGTTGCAATGCGATCAAAGGGTTTGGGCGCGAACGTCATCGTATGTGAAGTTGATCCGATTAAGGCGCTAGAAGCAACAGCTGAAGGGTTCCAAGTCATGACTATGGATGAAGCTGCAAAGATTGGTGACTTCTTCATCACAGTGACAGGATGTAGAGACGTTATACGAAAGAAGCATTTCTTGAGCATGAAAGACGGCGCGGTACTGTGCAATGCAGGACACTTTGATGTGGAAATAAATATCGTAGAGCTTGCAGAAGTAGCAACAGACGTGAAAGAAGCCAGAGTGAATATTACAAGCTATACCATGCCATCGGGAAATAAAGTCAATTTATTGGCAAAAGGTAGACTGGTGAATATCGCAGCCGCCGATGGACATCCTATTGAAATAATGGACTTAAGCTTTGCAGTACAAGCGTTGAGTGTAGAGCATATCGTTAAAAACCAAAAGAACTTAGAAAACAAAGTTTATGATATTCCAGAGGAAATCGATGTGTTTGTTGCAAGCTATAGTCTCCAAAACATGGGATGCAAAATTGATACACTCACAGATGAACAAGTACAATACATGGATAGCTGGGACGAGAGTTAATGAGAAAGCTGATTACCAATGCATTGATTATCACTGTCGATCAAACTTTTGCAATATACAAAAATGGAATGGTTATTATTGATGATGATGTTATTTCATATGTCGGAGAGATTAATCAAGCGATAATTGATCAATCGGCAGTAGATGAGGTAATAGATGCAGAAGGTAATATCATCATGCCAGGACTTGTTAATGCACACACACATCTTCCGATGACGTTATTTAGTGGATATGGAAGTGGGCTTCCACTTAAGGAATGGTTGGAAGATAAAATATGGCCTGCAGAAAGTAAATTGACGCCAAACGACATCTATATCGGCACTAAAATGGGCATCATGCAAATGCTACTATCGGGAACTACATGCTTTCTGGATATGTACTACTTCATTGATGACATGGCAAGAGCCATAGATGAGATGGGAATCAGGGCTGTGCTTAGTCGTGCAGTAATGGATATCGGTGGATTTGACTATCGACTTAAAGAAAGCATTGACTCAATAAAAAAATACGAAGAACATAAGATGATTGATATCATGGTAGGACCGCATGCTGTATACACCAATAGCAAAGAGGGACTACAGCAGATACTTGAAGTTGCAAAGAAATACAACAAATCAATGCATGTACATGTCAGTGAAACTGAAGACGAAGTGAAAAACTGTAATAATGAACATGGCATGACTCCGGTAGAATACTTTGATGAGCTAGGACTCTTTGATGTTCCCTTTGTTGCAGCACATTGCGTGCATGTCACGGACAATGATATAAAAATCATGGCAAATAAAAAGGTTAATGCAGTGCATTGCCCAACAAGTAATATGAAACTGGCAAGTGGCATAGCACCTATTCAACAGATGATCGATGCAGGTATTAATGTCGCACTGGGAACGGATGGATCATCAAGCAATAATAATGTTGATATGTTCGAGGAAATGCATGTGGCTGCACTTATTGGAAAGATGAAGAATGGTGACCCAACTGCACTGAATGCAAAAACAGTAATACAAATGGCGACAATTAATGGCGCTAAGGCATTGGGAGTGGACGAGAAGGTAGGCTCTATAGAAAAAGGAAAGCATGCAGACTTGATCATGATGGACATGAAATCACCATTTTCACAACCTGACAGAGAGTTTTTGGATCACATTGTTTACTCAATGGGCAGGGGACAGGTGAAGATGACAATGATTGCAGGAAAAGTGTTACAGAAAAATGGAATCATCAAGAATTCTGATTTCAAAAAACTTCGTGAACAATTTAATAATTGCGTTGACAGACTTTGCTAAAGAAGATATTATTGGGTAGATATTTATGAAAATGCGAACGTCTAAAATCATCATATTCCTATGTTTATTCATATCAGTACTTACAGGATGTGATAAACAAGTGAAACCTGTTGAAGCAACAGGACCACAGAATCCTTCATCAGAGATAGAAGGATTTTTTGCGCAACAACAAACTGTTGAAGGCGGAGAAGATGTATCTTCGCTGAACTTAGCAGACATAAAAATTACTAAATCTCTAGAAAATGAAACACAAGTGATATTAACATTTACACAAGGAAACACTACTGCAGACAAGGATATCACGC
>JAGLOK010000143.1 GCA_023139005.1 Clostridiales bacterium
GATGGGTAGCAGTTCTGATAGTTAGCATTGTGCTGACCTTTATAGATATTCCGATACTAGATCCAATATTATCGTTGATTATATCTACATATATGCTTAAAAATGTGATATCCGGATTGCTCAAGATTACAAATATGCTCCTACAAGGTGTCCCTGATGGATTTGATGTTCATAAAACTGAAGAGTATATTTTAAATAATAATCCAAGTGTAATGGATGTTCACGATATGCGTGTATGGACACTTGATGGAGAAGAGAATATCATCACATTTCATATCACTGTAGAAGAAAAATTATCCCTTTCAGATATAGTCGCTCTAAAGCGCGATATCAAAGCACAACTTAACACAAGAGGATTGAATAGTGTAACCATTGACGTTGAGAATATGAATAATTGTTCAGATGCATCAGTAGAAGATTGCTAGCAATAAGTACATATAAAGGAGACATAATGAATATATACGAAGAGAACATTGAATTTTATAATATGGCAGGGGAATTAGTGAACATATCTGCATACAAAGGGAAAGTGATTGTTATTGTGAACACTGCGAGCAAGTGTGGATTTACACCACAATTTGAAAGACTTGAGCATTTATATCAAAAGTACAAGAACCAGGACGTATGTGTGTTGGGATTTCCATGTAATCAATTTAGAGAGCAAGATCCCGGTACTAACGAGGAAATACAAAAATTTTGTCAAATGAACTATGGTGTCACATTTAACATGTTTCAGAAGATCGATGTAAACGGAGAAAACAGACATCCATTATATTGTTACTTGATTGACAATTCACCTCAAAAAACTGGTGTAGACATTAAGTGGAACTTTGAAAAGTTCATTATTGACCAAAAAGGAAACATCACAAATCGATTTTCCTCAATCAAAAAGCCAAAGAGCATGGAGAAGCATATCAACAAACTACTATAATTGGATCATTCATATAACACAGCTCTAATGATTGTATTCAAGCAAATTACAAATTTAATACCTAAAAGAGTGTAAGTTCTTATTATTTAGGGTATATTCTAAAGATGAGAAAACTTGACACATTGAATCATACAATTTCTGATTTGATAATATGATAAATACCAATGAATCAAACATTACTTCAGAGTAAAAAAAATTTATTCTATAAAAAATGAACAAATTACAATGCCAAACGTTTATATAGTGAGGGAGAACAATAAATGACCGAACAAAAACGGCTTTTGATCAGATACACAGAGGGTGACGTTCAAGCAATGAATGAGCTAATTGAGGCGTATAAGCAAGACTTATACAACCTCTGTTTTCGATTGACTTTTTCATTAAGTGATGCAGATGATTTGTTTCAACAAACGTGGTTGAAAGTAATCAATCGCCCTGAGAAATTTAATGGAAACTCCTTCAAAAACTGGCTCTATACCGTATGTGTAAACACCTTTAGGGATGGATATAGAAAACGTATGCGTCTCATGAAAATAGGTGGTGTGGAATTTAAGAACAACCAAGCAAAAGATATCGCTATGGCTTTGGTCAGCGATAATGTAACCACAGAAGATATTGCACAGGGAAACTTCATCAAAACGACACTTGTAGCCCATGTAAACAGACTTGCAAGTAAATATAAGACCGTAATTGTTCTCTACTATTACCAAGACATGAGCTATGATGAAATATCAAAAATACTCAACATACCGATTGGAACGGTAAAGTCAAGAATGAACACCGCAAAAAGCAAGCTGCACAAGCAGCTGTTACCTATAGTAAAAACGGAAGAGGTAATTTGGGAGGAAGAAAAATATGTTAGACATTGATAAGCAATTAAAACAAATTCATATAAAATCGCAACCTATCAGTAACGATGTGATGAAAAATGTCATATTGGCTGCGGCTTCAAAGAAAAAAAGTAAAGCAAGAAATCCATATACAAGAAAACTGGTTTGGGCACTACCTGCTGTAGCGTTAGTAGTTGCTGCAATGATTCTTATTGCGATGCCAAACGCAGTGAAAGACTTAACAATTTCTGAAATGAACTACTACACCGTAGATATCAATCCAGGAATCAGCATACAAGTAGACGACAAAGATGTAGTCATAGAGACAACAGCAATTAATGATGATGGTAAGCAATTACTTAAAACAATAGACTTGGGTGGGCTGTATATTGATGATGCAATCGAGAAAATACTACGTGCAGCAAAAGAGATGGGATATCTCAATGACGGACATGTAGTTGTCGGATACTTCGGCTCTGGAAAGCATGGGATATCCATGGATAAAGTTGAGGAGCTTGCAGGGAAAGCAAAGACTATATTTTTAATGGGTACACGTGAACAATACGAAGATTTTGTTGAGGAAGGTCTTCATCCTGGGCTTGAATTGCTATATATCAAAGGAGAAGAATTAGGGATTACCGATGGGCAGGATGCAAGTGAAATCGTAGCAGCAATCATTAAACTTAAACTTGAAATTGTAGATCCTACTGATGAGCTCACACCGGATAAAACGCCTGAGTTTACACCGGAAAAGACTCCAAAAGAATCATCTGAAACTACACCGGATAAAACACCAGAACCAACACCGGATAAAACAAATAAGCCTACTCAATCTCCCGGAAATCACGAATCTGCTACAATATCAGGTGAAGTGACGGATAATGGAATACGCCTTAACTGGAGCAAAGTAGATAGTGGAGGATTCACAGGATACAAGGTGGTGGCATCCAAAACTAACCCCAATCCGAAGTATCCTGATGATGGTTATTTATATTATATAACAAACAGAGATACAACAACTGTATTGGTTCCGTTCTACAAGTTAAAATCAAATACCAACTATTACTTCTCTATTACTGCATTGTATGATGGTGAAAAGGTTGCAGGTAATGCAATTATGTTGAAAACACCGCATGTTGAGATTAGTTATGAAGGTGCACCTATTACAGGGTATGCAACAGAAGAAAAAATCGTACTAGACTGGATGCAGATTGACACTCCTGGGGCAATGGGATATAAAGTGGTTGCATCAAAAACAGATAGTACGCCTAGCTATCCTGAAAATGGATATATTGAATGGATTACAAATCTTGAAGTGCATCATAGAGAATACGCACCTAGCGGTACACTTGTAGCTGGTGAAACATACTGGTTTGCAATCACTGTTGTATATGAAGACGGAACAAAAATTACAGAAAACTCGATACAACTAACCGTACCCAGTGTAGAACCGACAGCATCACCAACGCCGCATATTTACGAAGGTACAACGTTGGCTGGCAGTTTCAATGAAACGGGTATATCATTGAGTTGGACTCAAGTCGATGCAGACGGTGCATCGGGATATAAGGTGGTAGCATCTTCTACAGATTCTACACCCAGCTACCCAGAAAACGGTTATATTGAATGGATTACAAATCTTGCAACTACGAGTCGCGGATATGAACCTTCTGAAAGCTTACTAGCAGGAGAAACATATTGGATTGCAATTACAGTAGTGTATGGTGATGGAACCAAAGTGACCAGTAATGTTATACAACTTACGATGCCTGCTGCTACACCATCACCGACTGCAACTCCGAGAGTATATGAGGGAACAACAATCTCAGGAAGTGCAAATGATACGCATGTTGTCCTGAATTGGGGCCAAGTAGATACTCCAGGTGCAGTAGGCTATAAGGTAGTTGCATCTTCAACAGACTCTTCGCCTAGTTATCCTGAAAACGGTGCGATAGAATATATTACATCTCTTGGAACAACCAGTCGAGAGTATGCACCAAGCGGCACACTTGTAGCCGGTGAAACATACTGGTTTGCAATTACAGTACTGTATGATGATGATACAAAGGCAACCAATAATGCCATACAGCTTACCATGCCGAATCCTTAAGATTATCCTGCACAAATAAAACTAGTTGTTTGCTCATGCTAGTTTGAAAATTGTGTGATAATACCCCTCATTATGAATCTCCACTTTGTGGAGATTTTTTTTTGCTAAAAAAACATGACTACTTGACAATGCATAGTAGATAGCATATACTCTGTATAGGTACTATGTGATACAAAGTAGAAAGGAGGCAGCAATGGCTACTGAAACGCAATTACTTAAAGGTGTATTGGAAGGATGCATATTGGGATTACTCAAAGATGAAGCTAGCTATGGATATCTGATTGTTGAAAAACTCAAAGCCTATGGTTTCCAAAATATTCAAGAAGCAAGTGTATATCCCATACTCAAGAGGCTTGAGAAAAAGGAACTATTACAGTTTGAAAAAAGGCCGTCAGAAGTAGGTCCACCGAGAAAGTACTATTTATTAACAAAACAAGGAGAGCACATGTTAGAAACATTCATTGATAACTATAAAAACATACGAAAGAATGTAGATAACGTATTCAAGGAGGAAATAAGATGAATAACTTAACTAAGAAATCAAAAATGATTATTGTTTTTTCTGCAATAATTTCTACGATGCTTATCATAACTATTGCAGTTTTATATACGATGATGTCAAAGAACAATACAATCAACAAAGAAAGCATGATACTAATACCTTTGATTGTGATTATTGCATTGATAGCATTTGTAGTAGTGATATATAACAGAAAAAAGAGAAACGAATATACAAAAGACTTAAATCCTGAGTATTTTGAAGTGTACGAAAATATTCAAGATGCAATGAAGAATTCAAATCTTACGAAAATTGAACGAAAAGAAGTGTTGTCAGACATTACAAGCATGCTATATCACGCACAAGTAGAAGGCCGCGATGTTCATGAGGTTGTTGGAAATGATATAGAATGCTACACACAGAAAGTGAAAGCATCATTCGGGTATAGAAACAGTATTTTGTTTTATTTGCTTAATGGAGCGCTATATCTCATCATGATACTTGGGCTATTACAAGTGATTAATTTTCTATCTCATGAAGAAGTTACACATTTTTTCGATGCACAGATGGGTATATCAATCATTCCATACATGGTAGTGTTAGCGTTTCTAATCGTACCGCTAACTAGACACTCCATGGCAAAGCAAAAATTGGGATGGACATTTCTAACTCCCATCATCTTTGTCATCGTATATATAGCATTTCATGAAATATTACAGTATCTAGACCTCGATGTATATTGGATTAATCAATATTTAAATGGAGATGTTGGGTTTATCACATCCTATGGTTGGCTCGCGCTGTATGTTGGTATTGCAGTTGCATGTCTAATGTTGAAGTGGTATCTGCGAAAGAGGTCTTTGAAAAATCTATAGAAAATAGACACACTAAAATTGTAGATAAAATAAAGCACCAAGTATTATGTACTTGGTGCTTTTCGTTCAATGATGTAGATTACTCTTGTATTACTACCACAAGAAACTCTTCAGATACTGCAGAGACTAAAGGTTGGAATATCTCCTGTACTTTCAGTAGTGCAAATTCATCTGCTAAATCAAACAGTTCTTGCGTGTTGAGTTTTTCGCGCATGACATCATCAATGGACTCATCGAGAATCTTTTGCTGTTCTTGAGTTAGCTTGATGTCACCGAGTTTGATAAAATTATGCTCTGTTTCTTCAAATGTGGTTTGAGCCACATCGACATTAACATATTGTAAAACGGTATGAGGGATACTGACGGTTACCGTTCTTTGTGCTTCATCTACGGTAATATGCTCTGAATCAATCTTGCTCATATCTACTGTATATACACCGGTGCCAAATGTATGGATAACTTTAGTTTTCTTAAAGAGTGCGATATTTGCTAATACATTGCTAATGGTGGAGTCCACTTGAACATCTTGCTCCATAACAATCAGTTCTTGCTTTTGCCGTGCTTCACCGAGTATTGCATTTTGAAAATCAATGGAATTATAGCCCATGACCTCATCGGGTAATACTTCTTCAATAGATGATGGCATTGTAAAGGTTGAGATTAGCGAATTGATTTGAGGCCAGAAGATAACTAGGGCGATCACTGCAACAATTCCAATGATAGCAATCATCAGCCAATTTGTTTTCTTCTTCTTGCCTGAACCTGTCTTCTTCTTCAACAAACCACCTATGAGTGCAGCCCCTGCTGTAACAGCAGTTTCTTTTGTAATATTATTTTTGTCTTTTTCGGCTTTTTTCGCAGTTGCATCTTTTGCCTTTTTACTTTTTGCAGAATCAGATTTCGCACGTTGCTTTTTCACATTGTCTTCGTTTTTTGAAGACTTTGCTTTCAGATCTTTGAGTGCTTGCTTTTGCTTTTTAGATCTCTCATTATCAAGCGTCTTTGCAGAGGATTCGATTTCCATACCATTTACATTCTTTTTATGATCAGCCATATGATTCACTGAAGCGAGTTGATTCCATGTTTCTTCTCTGAGTAGTACTTAAATTATACGAAAACATTTTAGTTTCTGCAACAAATTAGAAGATTACATGCGAAACATATTGAGAATACATTGTTGATTTCATTTGAATAAAACAATTTATTGTGTAATTAATTGATTTGTGTTTATTGTAAAACAAATTATCTGATATAATATGAATGATTCTGATAGATGTGAGGAGAATATGATGCAAAAAGATAAAAGATACTTTGATGCTCGGGTTGGGAACTTGGAGCAATTGGCATATGCACGCAGATCTGTCATGAGTGACGGTAGGGCAGATGGCTTGCGAATCATTGAAGTAAATAATGGAAATGGTTTATCGTGTACATTGCTTGAAGGGCGTTGTTTGGATATTGCACGTTTAAGCTATAAGGGGACAAATCTTAGCTTTTTGTCCAAGGCAGGCTTCGTTGCACCTTCTCAATGCAATACTGCATCAGGTGAATTTGCACATTATTTTCAAGGGGGCATGTTATATACTTGTGGTATCGATAACTTTGGACCTGATGGCAAAAAAAATGGAAACGCATTGCTGTTGCATGGTTGTATTGGGATAACACCGGCACAAGAGGTAAGCACTTTTGTGGATTGGGAAAACAAGGAGATTAAGATCAGTGGGAAAATGGTTCATGCAGGATTATTTAATGAAAACTTAGAACTCTATCGCACTATCACAATTCCAATGGATGATAATCAGATTCGGATTCATGATACGATAACCAATCATGGATTTGCAGATGAAGAAATTATGTTGCTATATCACATAAACTTTGGATATCCGATGTTGAGTGAAGATCTAGAACTTGATATAAAAGGCACAGTAAAACCGCGCGATCAAGATGCAGCAGATGGTATTGCTCACTGGAATACATTTGAGACACCCACTGCAGGACGTCCAGAAGAAGTGTACTACCATACACCGAATACCGAAGAAGACGGATTAGTTCATGTGAACCTTACAAATAAAAGATTGAATATTGGTGCTGAGGTGATATTTGACCTTGCACAGCTTCCATATTTGGTTCAATGGAAATCAATGATGTCAGGAGACTATGCATTGGGAATTGAGCCTGCAACAGCATATGTTGGCGGATATGAACAAGAGAAGAAAGAAGGCAGGATGGTTATCCTGAAGCCTGGGGCAAAGAAAGAATTTGATGTAGCTCTTTTATTATCTGATTTAAATTAAGACACCTTCTATTAACGAAGATATTTTTTGTTATTTATTATCAATAATATGAGTATATGCGCGATGCGCGAGATAAGAACTTCGTGTCAATGGTGATGATTCGACATATTTGAAACCTAGATCTAATCCAATTTCCTTATATTCATCAAAAACACCTGGATGGATATACTCATGTACTGGTGTATGTTGCTTTGATGGCCTTAAATACTGCCCTATGGTTAAAATATCGCAATCAATTGCCCTGAGGTCTTTCATCACTTGCTTTACTTCCTTACGAGTTTCTCCTAGCCCTAGCATAATGCCAGACTTTGATATGTTATGTGGTTTATATTTCTTAAATTCTGCAATTACATCTAAAGACTGTTGGTAATTGGCTTCCGGGCGAATTTTTTGATACAGAGAAGGAATGGTTTCTATATTGTGATCCATCACAGTATAAGGGGTGTCAAGAACACGATGAACAGCTTTTATATTCCCATTAAAATCGGGTATCAATCCCTCGATATGTGTTGTGGGATTCATTTGCTTAATCGAATTAATGCATTTTGCAAAATGTGCAGATCCCCCATCTTCAAGATCATCCCTTGTTACTGAAGTGATTACAACATACTGCAATCCCAGCTTTTTTACTGCTTGTGCAATACCGTTGATTTCCTCATCATCGACACACTGAGGTAGTCCACTTGTGACATTACAAAAAGCACAGTGCCTGGAACAAACTTTCCCAAGGATAATAAAGGTGGCTGTGTTTTCATTGAAACACTTTCCTCTATTTGGGCATAGTGCTTCATCGCATACGGTATTGACGTTGCATGAATCTAGAATGTTTTTAACATTCATATAGTTTTCACCGGGAAATGCATTTACTTTTAGCCAATCCGGTTTTTTCACATAATCATTTTTCATGTTTTTCCTCTAGAACTTTTTCAAGTGTAGTATAGATAGGTGTTGCACCAAATATTTTACAGAAAGACTGAATTACATTATCACATATCATAGTGTAATCTATTGGAGTTCCAACAATCTCTTGAAGGGATGTTACCATACCTGCACCGAGACCACAAGGATTGATATAGTCAAAGTGGGCAAGATTGGTATTGATATTGAAGGCAAATCCGTGCAATGTAACACCACGCTTTACAGAGATACCAATGGCTGTAACTTTCCTATCATTAACCCATACACCGGTATGTACACCGCTTTTTTTAATTGCATTAATATCAAATTCATTTCTGAGATACTGAATAATCGTTTCTTGAATATTATCCACAAACACTTTGATTCCAATTTTGTTTTCAACCAAACTCATGATAGGATAGCCTACCAATTGACCTGGACCATGATATGTGACGTCACCGCCACGGTTGATCCATACGGTTTCAATGTTTTCATTTTTAAGCATTTCTTGTGAAACAAGAACATTATCTTCATTGCCACGTTTACCCATTGTAAGAACCGCGGGATGCTCTACAATCAAAAGACTGTCCAGAATTTC
>JAGLOK010000144.1 GCA_023139005.1 Clostridiales bacterium
CTTCATTAATAGCACCAACACCAACACCACCTGCTGCGCAGAAGATAGCCTTCACACCTTTGTCAAACATTGCTGCTGCAATCTGCTGTCCAGCTTCTACTTCATAAAATGTTCCCTGATATATGAAGTTCTCTGCTTGCATTGTACATGCTGTTCCATAATTTTCATTTGCATATGCAATGCCCTGTTGGAAACCCCAGTTATATTTTTGAACGGGTGGTACAGGTTCTCCGCCGATAAAAGCGAGTTCACCTTCTTGCATTTCAACTGCTACTGCAACGCCTGCCAAGAATCCGGATATATGCTCATTATACAAAATTGCTACTGTGTTTTCAGCAATATCAGGAACATAGTCTCCAGCGTGAGGAGGAGCATCAACCAATACAAATTTGCAATCCGGATATTTGGTCTGTGCTTCATGGATAGCAACTGAAAATTTATAACCAGGAGTTACGATGAACCTGTGTCCTGTGTCATAAAGGTTTCCGATTTCTCTTAGGTAGTCTTCTTTTGTTTCCCCTGTTGGTTTAAGATAGGTATACTCAAGCCCTAATTCTTTAGCTGCTTTTTCTAAACCTTCCCAAGTACCTTGGTTAAAAGACTTGTCGTCAATTGTTCCAGAGTCTGTTACCAATCCGACTTTTAATGCTTCTTCTTCAGCTGGTTTACAACCACTGAAAACTGTCGCTAGCATCAGTACTGCAACAACAATAATGAGAATTTTCTTCATAATTTTCTTCCTCCATTTAGATTTGTTTTTCTTTTCAATAAGGTCCATTTTCCTTACCTTACTATGGTATATGTATGGATGACTTAAGTCAAGTATTTATGGTAATTCCCAAGTCATACTCTTCAATAATAAAAAATGTATTTATTCTTTGTTACAATACAATTACGAAACAAAACGCACATCAACGAAAAGAAATATGAAGACAAATTAAAGAAATAATATTTAATAAATATGCAGCCATCAATTGACTTGTATTTTACCAAAACTATGTTAAAATTATTTTATCGTCTCTAAATAATACTTTTACTATATTTTGAAAGAGTTAGTTCATGAACAAAACCTTGCTTAGTGATATATACCAACAAAGAGAATTTAACCAAGAGACAACAGACGATGCTATTAACACCGTATTAACACTGGAGAACTATCTATTATCCAATAATGCAACACTTGATACTGCAGAGGTAGCAGATATCAAGAGCTATGTGCATCAGCAATTAAGTCAACAACCACTTAATCTTAAGCAACTTTTAGCCATGACACGATATTTTCATGCAATCAAGAAAAATGATATCTATATCTATTTAACTAAAGTGCTAGGCGGCTTGGGTGTGATAGATAATATAAAAGCAAGAATTGTAAAGTTTGCAGGAAGAGAAGCATTAGATGAAATCTTCAAGGACTTAGAAGAACCACCTCTCGGTACCCCAATGGGGGAGATCCCAAAGTTTACTCAAAAGCTTATGGAACGTATCGAAAAATCGGTTGCGCCACCAGTATATGAAAAATTCTTAGCAGGCAACAATCACAGTATACCTAAAGAAGCTATGGAAAAGGAAAAACTTCTCTATGAAGAATCAGAAACTTTAGATGAGTATCTAAAAGGACGTCATGAAAGAAATGTAGCAGAGCTTCAATCCTATTGCGACAATAACATCGTGTGGTATGAGCAGCAAATCTCACAGCAAGTTGTAGATTATGTACAATCAAATCAAGAAATACTTTCTGCAGTAAAAAAAGACAATAAGCTATACGTTACAAAGATACCCTATGATGCTGAAAAATATCTAAACGAAAGTGATTCAGTGAAGAAACGCTATTATGCTTGTCACTGTCCTTTTGCAAGAGAATCCATCTTGAAAAATAATATGGATGTTTCAGCAAACTGGTGTTATTGCAGTGCAGGATTTGCCAAATTCCCTTTTGAAGTCATTCTAGATAGAGAATTGAAGATAAAATTACTTGAATCTCCATTGAAAGGTGACGATATTTGTAGGTTTGAGATATCACTCTAGTTATTTTACTTTTAGTGTATAATTCTTGTTTTTTATGATTTTAACAAAATCTGCTATAGTTTCAGGACAAGACGGCAAATTTACTCCACCTGAAATATCCCCCTTGTGGTGATAATCAGATCCTGATAATCGAAGTAAATCATTTTCTGCAGCCCACTGTCGTGCCATTTCATTGTTATTTACCTGGCGTGGGTTTCCGTTATAGACCTCTACACCATCTAAATAGCATGAGTCCGGCATCTTTCTCATTCCCCGAAACGGATGTGCCGCAAACAATAAGGCATTTTCATGTTGTGTTACGTTATATAATTCATCAATGTGTAAGCTCTGAATATTCTCATATTGATACAAAGTACTTGGTTTAAAACCATATACTAAGTAATCTCTATATGGGCAATTTAGTGCGATTTCCATCGCAAACAGTACGGCGACACCCAACAGGTCACCCGCCTCTCTCGCTTTTTCATATGCTAAGACCAGTTGATCCACCTTGTCTGACCAACTGCCACGTACATGACCAAGCCCCCACTCTCCTACATGATCTGTAATGATCACACCATGATATCCTTTACGGTGATAGGCTTCTATCATGTCTTCTGCACACACACATGCGCAGGGGCTAGCTTCTGCAGTATGTGCATGGGTTTCATATAAATATTTCATTTTCTCTCCGGTTTGTGGCATTCTTGGATTTTAAATGAAAATCGCTAA
>JAGLOK010000145.1 GCA_023139005.1 Clostridiales bacterium
CGCTAACCTTTCAAGTAAATTTATTGTATAATGATAATATAGAATAAAAATAGTCAGGAGGAAAACCATGGCTGAATTTATAAAAGTTGAAGGAAATGAAATATGTGACATAAAGGTATATGCATTGAGCACATGTATTTGGTGCAAACGCGCAAAAGCTTTTTTTGAAAAACATTACATTTGCTATTCATATATATTTATAGACTTGCTTCCAGAGAAAGAACAAGAAAAATTAGAAAATATGCTTGGAGAAATATCAACTTTCATTTCATATCCAATAATTATTAGTGATACACATGATCCAATCGTAGGATATAATGAGAAAAAATTAAGAAAACTAATAGGTATAAAGTCAAATGAATAATAGAACAATAAATCGCCATGAAGAAATAATAAAAATAGTAAAAGATGGTGGTTATTTATTAAATCCAGATCAGGAAATCACGATTGCTCTAATTGATGGCTTAGTCAAAAACGAAGAAAGATATGGCGAGGAAATCTGTCCTTGTCGTCTGTATAAAGGTGATATGAGTGACAATTTGGATATAGTATGTCCTTGTTATTATAGAGATGATGATCTTGCGGAATTTGGATCTTGTTTTTGCGGATTATTCGTAACACATGAAGTATCCTCAGAAGGAGGACCAACACAACAAACACCCGAAAGAAGGCCATCTCTTGAAGATAGAAAAAAATCAAAAAATATAGGAAACATAGAAGTGAGCACTTTACCATATCCTGTATATCGCTGTAGTGTATGTGGATATCTGTGTGCAAATACAAATGCACCACATGTTTGTCCTATTTGTAGAGCAAAAAAAGAACGTTTTGAGAGATTTGTTTAGTATTCTTATTGACAATCACATTGTTTGATATCCTCTAAAGTGTTATAATAACCTCGGTATTTCACTTAGAGATTCTGAGGCTATTATGTTTAGATATTTAAACACAAGAGATTTGAAAATTCGCGAAAAGTACGAGCCTTTATTTCGCAGAAACATAATTGAAGAAAGTAGCATTTGGCTTAAATATATCTATTTCTTTTCAAGCTTGTTTATTACAATATTGCTTTTTCTGTCATTGACGAATATCATTATCCAATCACTGTGGTTTGATTTTATTATGATAGGAATCTTAGTGATGTTCTTGGTGTTAATTGGTCTTTTGCATATTGCGCAAAAATCTAAGAGAAGAGTTTTACAAGAAGTCATTGTGAATATAATGTATATTTTCACTATGCTTGCAACTGGGTCACTTGCTATATTTGGCTATGCAAACGGATCTTCCAGTCAATTACTTTTATATGCCGTTGGTTTGTTTATCTCATCAGTCATGGTTATAAAACAACCTCTTGCTACTTTATTTATTTATATTATTATTCATTTCACATTTACAATCACATTGTTTATGGCAACTGGTTTTGAAGGTATTTATCTGAATGATCAAATCTATTTAATACTTTTGGTTTTCGCTGCGATAACCATTTCGATAATAAGATACAATTTCTTTCGAAAGAACTTTATTATAAGAATCAAAATGCAAGAACTTAATACAAAACTGAAGAGCTTGTCCTCTGTTGACCAATTAACCGACCTATATAATCGCAAAAAAACTAGTGAGGAGCTTGAAAAAGCAATCGAAACTAGCAATCGCTATAGCAATCCATTGGCAATTATGATAATTGATATTGACTACTTTAATGAGATCAATAATCAACATGGTCATAAGATTGCAGACAATGTATTGCTAGAAGTTGCAGATATCTTCAAAGCAACATTTAGAAACACCGATATACTCGGTAGATGGCGCGGTGAGCAATTTTTCATTCTATGTATTAATACCACAGCAAAATTAGGAAAGAAGATTGCAAAAAGAACACTTCAAATGATTGAAATGAATGAATTTGACGATGTGTTTTCAATTACAATTTCAGTTGGAATGTCGCAATTCATACCAGGAGAAGGATCAGATGAATTGATTATGCGAGCCGATACTGCACTATTTAAGGCTAAGTCACTCGGTCATAATCGTGTGGAATTTGAATAAAAAGAATCCGTTAAGCATTCAACGGATTCTTTCTAAATTTATGACTCTACTTGTCTCTTTTTTTCTCTAACTTTGTAGAAATATACACTAAGTGGCCACCACAAGATAATGAATATCGGATATACAGCCCAAATATGATTGGGTGTATGAATGACATTTATTGTTATGAAAAATGCTGCTGTAATTACTGTTGCAGTGATACTAAATAGCAGTAGCTTATTCTTCTTATAGAAATATAGTCCCATAGCTAACCATAAAGCAGGATACGTTAGATACGGAATCCAAATATACGTTGGTGAGAGTATTATATTCAACACTATGTAATATGCAAAAAATATTGCAAGGCTTACAAGAAAGAATTTACCAGACTTAGCTCTATCCTTTAATGCGATGCATACCGGCCACCATAATACAGGGAGCACCATATACCAGAACCAAGGAAATACGCCCGGCATCAGATACAAATTAAGCCATACATGATATGCAATGATAATCGCAGCGGAAATAATCGAAAATGCAAGTGTCTTTGCCTTTTTCCCGAGCAACATTACAATTGGCCACCACAGAAAATAGAATATTGTGTATTGAAACCACCATATGTTGGGTGTGTTAAAGTAATTCGTTAGTGCCAAGAACGCTACCATTGATAGGCTCATTATCACTGAATACAGCTTTATGAATTTTTTTTTTGCAAAAAACATAGATAATGGCCACCACAATACTAGAAAAGTAGGATAGTAAAACCACAAGTAGTCTGCAGAATATAATAAGTTTAACAATCCAAAGAATGCGATTATTACCAAACTCATTATCACTGAATACAGTTTATACTTCTTTGCTCCGCAAATTAATAGGCTTAACGGCCACCAAATAATAGCAAATGCAGGATAGAAAAACCACAATGTATTTGGTGAAGAAATATAATTGACAGCAGCAAAGAATGCAATTGTCATTATGCTTGCCAATACTGAATACAGTTTATATTTCTTAGCGCCTGCTACATACATAGATAAAGGCCACCACAGTGCAGCAAATATAGGATATATACACCAAAGATACCCAGGTGAAGTAATAAGGTTTACCGCAATAAAGAATAACGATATCCATATTGTGCCGATTATAGAAAACAGTTTGAACTTCTTATTAGCTGCAAAAAGCATACTCATTGGCCACCACACAACTAGAAAAGTAGGATAAATAAACCAAGGATGCCCCCAAGATGTAAGATAGTTTGTTACAAAAAAGAAAGCAATTATCAATAGAGAACCCAAGGCTGCAAATGTAAATGATCTATATTTCATAATATCCCTCATTTCTTTCTATTGTTGAGCCATGCAAACACCATGGAAAGGGGCCACCACAGTACTAGGAATGTAGGATATACAAACCAGATTGCACCAGGTGAATAATAGTAGTTTATGAAGATAAATAATCCGATTATCATTGCACTTCCGATTATTGAAAACATCAGGTTGTTAACGTAATTTCGTCTCTTTTTTTCTCTAGTTAACAAGCCTTTTGCTCCAGATGCCTTAATCAAATCACTTTTCAGTTCATCAATATCACCAAAGTCAACAATTGCCTTGTTGATTGCATCTTCTTCTGCTTTACCTGCATCCATCAAATCTTGTACTTTTTCTTCTAGGTTTTGTATTATCTCTTGTTTGATACTTTCTTTTTCCTCGCTGTCAGGGATATCACTAAACAGCTCTTCAACATAATTTTGAATCGTAATCATACTTTCTCCTCCATGAATGTATTAATAATTTCTTTTGTCGTCTTCCACTCTTTTTCTTTTAGAGAAAAGAATGCTTTGCCTAATGCTGTAACCTTATAATATTTCCTTTTTCTGCCGTGAGTTATCTCACCACTGTAGGATACAATTAGTTCTTTTTTCTCAAGTCTTTGAAAAACTGCATATAATGTTGCTTCCTTGATTTCAAATACGCCATCTGTTCTTTGACTAATTTCTTTTGATATTTCATATCCGTATCGATCTTTCTCGATGATCAATTTCAAGATAATTGCGTCTAGATGTCCACGAATAATATCACTACTTATCATTACATACCTCCTAAATATATTTTATAAGAAATGAACATTACTCCACCTCATAGGGTAATATTATTATAGATTACTCTATCTGTCAAGGTAATTCTGGAATATAATTATTAGAAATAAATTAGAAGATATGATATCCTACATAGTAATCATTATTTGAGAAAGTCCCATAAACATGAAACAACGTGATTTACTAAAAGGAAGCATTACAAAACATCTATTTCGGATGGCTTTGCCATCTATTGCAGGTATGTTTTCTTTTGTTATATTTAATTTCACTGATACCTATTTTGTATCACAACTTGGTGATAATGCATTGGCTGCAATGGGTTTTACTTTTCCTATCATTATGCTTGTCGGTGCAATTTCCACTGGTATAAGTATGGGAGCGGCATCTTTATTATCACGTGCAAAAGGTGCAAAAGACTTTCACTTGATGCAAAGAATTGCAACCGATGGCATCTTACTGTCGCTTCTTTTTGTCGCAATTATTAGTGTTGTCGGAATATTTACTATGGATCCACTTTTCACGCTTTTAGGCGCAAATTCCGAAACATTACCATTGGTAAAAAAATATATGATAATTTGGTATGGCTTTGTAGTGGTTGCAGTAACTCCGCCTGTATGCGATTCATCAATGCGAGCAAGTGGTGATATGATGCGTCCGTTTATAGTCATGATGATATGTTCAGTGTTTAACATCATACTCGACCCATTGTTTATTCACGGTTATTGGATATTCCCCAAAATGGGTATTCAGGGAGCTGCAGTTGCAACGATTATTGCACGATCACTAGGGATGATTGCTACACTTTCATTCGCACATTTTCATCATAAGCTTATATCTTTCAAATATGAAAGCATCAAAGAACTCTTTTCTTCATGGAAAGGAATCTTGAAAATCGGACTTCCTTCCACAACGGTACAGCTCATGCCACAATTACTCAGAAGTACAATGACCTATCTTGTATCAGCAGCAGCTGGTACCACCGCAGTCGCAGCGCTGGCAGTGGGTACAAGAGTGGAGAGCTTTGTAACACTCATTTCGTTCGGTGTAGGGCTCGCACTTGTCCCCTTGGTCGGACAAAACTGGGGTGCAAAGAAGTATGACAGAGTTTACAAAACAAGAAAAAAAGCGATAGTCTTTGCTGTTTTGTATGGAATATTGATGTTTGTAGTCTCCATACCTCTTGCAAAACCTGTTTCATCTATATTCACAAGGAATGTAGAAATACTACAATATAGTGCCTACTATCTTTGGATTATGCTCGCTGGACTCATTGGACTAACAATCACAAATTGGATTAGTCGCATGTTTACCACCATTGGTCGCCCTCGTTGGACAGTACTTATAAACGTTATCGGTACATTGGTTATCATTATACCACTTGCAATACTGGGCAATGTACTATACGGATATATCGGTATACTATTGGGTGTATGCATCGGACAGCTGCTGGTTGGTGTGGGTGCAATCATCCTATCCAAATATAAAATGACACCGGATACTGTATAAAAAAAAGAACACTCTCTCTGCGTGCTCTTCATATTCATATATTGAGGGGAATTATACGTTTCTTACTAGTTTGATTGCATCGCTCTGACGTAGGATATCCAACAATTGATCATTTGTTGATTCAACATCAACAATCATTGCACCATATCCTCCCTTGAAAGCACTCTTGAGTGTGATGATTTCCACACCACTATCGTTGATCATCTGTTCAATCTCTTCTGAATATGCCTCATCCGAATTAAACAAAACCGAAAGTCTCGGTCCAATCTTCTGCCCTAATGATATCTCCGGATAATTGACTGAGTTTTTAATGTTTCCATTTTCAACATAGTCCATAATTTGCTTTACAGCCATCAATGCACAGTTTTCAGTAGCCTCTGTTGTGGATGCACCCATATGAGGCAAACAAATTACATCGTCCATGTGCAGCAGTCGATCGGTCGTAAAATCGGTCACATATTTCCTCAGCTTTCCGCTTTTTAGTGCCTCTTCAAGATCATTCTCATTGATCAGCTCAGCACGTGAAAAGTTCAGCAGTACTGCACCTTCCTTCATCCTGCTCAATATACTATGATTGACCATCTTTCGTGTATCATCTTTCAATGGCAAGCTCAATACGACATAGTCTGCATTCTTTACTGCATCTTCTACAGTGTTTTTTGCTTTGATACGTACATGTAATGCCTTAGGACGCATGCCTTTTGCAAAAGACGGTGAATATCCTGCAACTTCCATTCCCAATGCGTCACAAGTATTAGCCAAAGCACTGCCAATCGCGCCCAATCCAATAACGGATACGCGTTTACCTGATAGCTCCGTTCCGCTAAAGGTTGACTTCCCCTTCTCCACTTGAGACGGTACGTCTTCTCCATTGCCCTTGAGGGTCTTTGCCCATACGGTACCACCCAACACATCACGTGCTGACATTAACATCCCTAGAAGCAACAGCTCTTTCACAGCATTGGCATTGGCTCCGGGTGTATTAAAGACAATTACACCCTCGTCTGCACATCGTGCTATAGGCACATTATTAACGCCTGCTCCTGCACGTGCAATCGCTAACAAATGATCTGTTTTTAAATCATGCATCTTAGCGCTACGTACGATTGCCAGCTGTGCGTCATCATAATTTTCTGTAGTTTCAAAGTGATTTTTATATAGTTTTTTACCTGAATCAGATATATTGTTTAACAATACTACCTTTGTCATAGACATACCCCTCAATTAAGTATTTATCATATTCCTTACTTATAATAATAAAATACTTGTAAATGTTCAATAAAACTTTAATATTTATGTCATTTTGCTTGTTTATATTATATATCCAAGTTTACACGTAATATTGTTTAATATATTAACCGCTATTCTCACCTTTATTGCTGTGATCTGTTTTATATATTTGTTTCACATAAGTGTATGAAATCCGAGTGAGACAAAGTTGTTTAACTCATCCGTTTTATGATTATTAACATAATGGAGTATATATTAAAATATTATGACATTATTAACCTCTACACTATTACCAACCTCTTATGATATAATGTTTAAAAACTTTGTTATTAAAATTTTATGATTATGAATAAAAAAATAAACAACATAAATAATAAATATATTTTTAGAAAAATTATTGTAGTTTTTCTTGTCTTATTGTTGTGTATTTCTTTTCTTCCACCAATTGATAATACCGTATTTGCAAAAGATGATAACGTAAAAGTTACAAAGTACAATGGTAAACCTTGCTCCGGCGAAGAAATTATCATCAAATTTAAACCCAATCGCTCCACAGAAAAAAAGAGCAACACATTGGATGCTGTGGGTACCGGCTATGAAAGTCTGTCATTAAAGGACACCATCAAAATCAAGATACCCAAAGATAAAACTTTAGAAGAATTCCTCACTGAGATGAATGCTTCCAATGAAATAGAATATGCACAGCCAAACTATATATACAATCTGGAAGCAACTTTTAATGACCCATATTTAGATGATCAAAATTCTTTATATCAGTGGCAACACGATGCAATAAATACTTATGAAGCTTGGGATACTGCAACGGGTTCAGGAATTATTGTTGCCGTCTTAGACACAGGGCTTGATCTTGATCATTCAGAATTCATAGGACAAGTAGTCGCACAGGCTGACACAGCAAATGATGACGGGAATGCTGAAGATGACCACGGACATGGTACACATGTTTCAGGTATTATACTTGCCAATGAAAATAATGGAATCATGGGTGCAGGTGTGGCACCGGACAGCAAGCTCATTGTAGTTGATGTTTTTCGTGATGATGGACTAGCCTATACTGATACAATAATAGAGGGAATACATTTTGCAATTAATAGTGGTGCAAATATTATTAATATGTCTTTAGGTAGCTATATTAATCCGGCATATATTCATCCTGACTTTGACCAGACTCAAAAAGAGGCTGTGGATTATGCTATTACTAACGGTGTCGTCGTAGTGTGTGCTGCTGGAAATGATAATCTATCTGATGGAAGTCCTAATTTTCAACCGCATTATCCCAGTGACTATGATTCAGCTATATCTGTAATATCAATAGATGTAAATAACGTTAAAGCAAACAGTTCAAATTATGGACCATTAAAGGATATTTCCGCGCCTGGAGTTGGCATCGTGTCAACATTCTTAAATAATGGTTATAAAAATTGGAGCGGTACATCCATGGCATCGCCTGTTGTTGCAGGTGTGTGCGCACTTATTCTTTCTGCAGATCCGACATTGACAGTTGCTGAAGTCAAAGCAATACTTTACGAAACAGCAGATGACCTAGGGGATGATATATTTGCAAATGGTAGAGTCAACGCACATCTTGCTGTACTATATGCAGCAGATCGTCCATATAAAGTAACATTAGATAGCGAAACAATAGATGTAGAATTAGGATACACGGGTACGCTCAATGAAACTATTGCTCCAGCAGATGCAACAAACAAGAATGTTACATGGGCATCTGGTAATACTGGAATTGCTACAGTGTCCTCAAGTGGCGTTGTAACCGGTGTGTCTTTGGGTAGTACGACAATCACCGTAACAACTGTTGATGGATCGTTTGAAGATACAAGTACAGTCAATGTAACTCCCGTTTCTGTGACTGGTGTCTCTCTGAACAAATCTTCAACCACAATTGAAATGGAAGATACCGAGACGCTCATTGCAACTGTTGCACCTGGTGATGCAGCAAACCAAAATGTTACATGGGAATCAGATGATACCAACATTGCAACCGTATCAACAAGCGGACTTGTAACTGGCATTGCCGAAGGCAGTGCAACGATTACTGTAACTACAGAAGATGGATCATTTACTGATACATGCACTGTTACAGTTGATCCCGTATCCGTTACAGGAGTTAGCTTAGATCATTCTACTTTGAGTATTCCCGATGGAGGGAACGATACCCTCGTTGCAACTATCGCTCCGAGTAATGCAACCAATAAAAATGTGTCATGGTCAACTAGTGATGAAAATATCGCAACAGTTTCAGCCGGTACAGTTACCGCTGTTAGCGTAGGTACTGCAACCATAACAGCTACCACAGAAGATGGGTCATTTACAGATACATGTACAGTAACTGTCGATCCCATTGCAGTTTCAGGAATCTCATTGGATAGATCAACACTAGCTTTAGAAAAAGGATACAGTGACACGCTTGTACCGACTATATCTCCTGCTAATGCATCAAACAAAAATGTAACTTGGTCATCTGATGATGAGAGTGTCGCAATTGTTGCATCAAACGGATTGGTTACTGCTGTAGATAATGGTACTGCAACAATCACAGTAACAACAGTTGATGGATCTTTCCCCGACACATGCGAAGTAACTGTGACAACAACATCTCAAGTAGCTGTACCAGCTATAGTAAGAGTAAAGCTCTCTATGGGTAATGCTACAACCATTCCTGTTTATGTTGATGGAAACTATAGCATTGCAGAAAGTGCTGGAGTTGTACTTCAAAGGCAACTATACGAAGTACGAAAAGATGGAGCTTTGCTAAAACTATATTACGGAGAAACTGAGCTATATAGCGGATCAACCATTACATTTGTACAGCACGCAGAAACAGTAGGTAATAATTTCACTTGGCTAGACAATCAAGAACACAGTTCTTGTGGTTATCTCGGCAACATGGCTTTTGATATATCCGGTTCATACATAAGAACAATAAACCATGTCTACTTGGAAGATTATCTGTATGGAGTAGTACCACATGAGATGAGTAACGATTGGCCAACTGAGGCACTAAAAGTACAAGCAGTAGCCGCTAGAAGCTACGTTGCACGCAATATTAGCGCAGGAGACTATGACGTTGTCGATACATCAGCAGACCAAGTCTACAAAGGATATGATGCGTTAAACGAATATTCAGAAGCAGCCGTCGATGCAACAGCAAAAACAGTACTACAGTATGACGGCGATATTGTACCGACATATTATGCAGCATCAAATGGTGGCTATACTGATATCCCCTATCATGTTTGGGGTGGTGGATATAATCTACCATTTTCCATACAAGAAGATACCTATGATAAAAACAACTCTGAAAGTTTATTCGAAAAGATTTTCTTCCCATATGTACTGGCTGATGAAGAGAATTCTGTAACACCGTCCAAACATTATTCAATTCCAATTGATCCAAATACAAAAAATGCTGTAGATTATATAAAAGAACAAATAATCGAAAGCGGGCAATTAGATGGTGATGGTATAACAAATATAAATCAGTTTAAACTAACTGGAGTTACGGCATTAGCACCGCATACACATGATACAGACGGTGGAAGCGAAGACCATGGACGCATGCCCAAAAGCGGAACCAATAACTGTATTGACTTTGTGATGGCTACAGGGACATTCACTGTAAGCACCTCTGATGGTACCCCATTAGGAAGTGTCAGTGATATTGAACTTGATTTACGATATTTCGACGGTGCGAATGGATTAGTTGATCCAGAAGATTTAGTATTTCACGAATCAAGCTTACGCCTATTTGTAATTGAAGATGAAGGTAATGGTTTCTCAATCTACCAAAGACGATATGGTCACGGTGTGGGTATGAGCCAACGCGGAGCACAAGCTCGTGCCGTTGACGGGCATACATATTCACAAATATTATCCTTCTACTACGATGGTACAACAGAAACATCACTTTCAATAACACAGCCAACATTGACTGCACTAGATCCTGTACAAGTGGATAACTCGAACGCACTTGTTGCAGTCACTGACTACCTAAACGTTCGTAGTGGTGCAGGAACAGGAAATCCTATCATTGGAACACTCCCCGGTGGTGCACGTATTGAGATTACTGAATTACTTGTAGACCCTGACTGGCACAAGATTAATTTTGGAGACGCCGATGGTTATGTGCACAAGGACTATATTACACTCGTTCCAGCTACAGGTGTAAGTTTAGATGAAAATACCATAACGCTTGATATTGATGATACACAAACGCTAGTAGCAACTGTATTGCCAATAAATGCGACTAATAAAAACGTCACCTGGTCATCTAGTGATGAAACCAAGGCGCGAGTTGACCAGAATGGAAAAGTCACTGCTTTCTTGGACGGTACAGCAACCATAACCGTCACAACCGAAGATGGCTCCTTTACAGATGACTGCGTAGTTACGATACTAGCATCCCCGCAGATAACATCGAGTGTATACACCATCGACCAGTACAACTTCATGATACTGGGGGTTGCAGATGAGACGACGATTGCAGACTTCAAAACAAACCTTGACCAAGATGCAGCTGATATCAAGATATTCAGTTCACTTGATGTTGAAATTACCGACACAGGTTTGCTTATCGGTACAGGAATGATAGTAAAGCTTGAAATCGGTGGCGATGTGAAAGATACGCTTGAGGTGTGCTTAATGGGGGATGTAAATAGTGATGGATTAGTTAATATAACTGATGTTTTATACTTAAGAGCACATATTATAGGTACATATTCAATTGAAAATGTTTATGCAATTTCAGCAGAACTAAGTGGAGATAGCATGATTAATATTACAGACATATTATACATACGAGCACATATTATAGGTACATATGATATACATGGAAATTAGGAGATTTGTATGAAAAGAACAACTTTGATTTTTTTAGTAATAATATTGATTATGGGTATTTTCCCATCAGATGCGAGTGCAGCAAGTGCTAGTTGCTCAATATCTGGACCAAGTACGCTACAACCTGGACAAACAGGTACTTATACAGTCAAGGTTGCGGTTAGCGATGCAGCAGGTGTTGAAGCTCATTTATCCTTCAGTGGTTTTTTTCAAAAAGTTTCAGGTGCAACCTCTGGAACATGGGATGTTGCGGCAAATACAAGTACAACCATAACAATAATCACCGTACAATTAAAATGTGTTGGAAGCGCTGGCTCATCAGGTTCAATTAGTGTGTCAGGAATAGCTTCAAGATTTACTGGCGGTTCCCCCCCAGCTGAGGCTGTTGCTCTTGGTGGTGATTCAAAAACAGTCTCAGCACCAGCAGCCACGCCAGTACCCACTGCATCACCAGTACCAACACCTTCACCTGTCCCAACTCCATCACCCACGCCAAGCCCAAGACCAACACCATCTCCAACACCCAATGCAGAAAATCCAGGTAGCTGGCGTGCAGCAGAGTATATACTCGATAGTACCGATGCCCCTACAGTCAATATGTTCATGAATGACAATTATGTCGTTCCACAAGAAATTCTCAAGATCATTCAAGAAGAAGAAAAAACATTAACATTAGAGTTTGACGATTTCA
Organism: Clostridiales bacterium; assembly: GCA_023139005.1. Lineage (GTDB taxonomy): Bacteria > Bacillota > Clostridia > Christensenellales > UMGS416 > JAGLOK01. Next base: position 12,423 of record JAGLOK010000145.1, read on the forward strand.
GCTGCATAATTGATGGTGCTATGTTGGGTGAACACTTGGATGCGTTCGAGGAATTGGACCTCAGTGTGAAAATTGAAAAAGATGAAGGATTATCCGCAATGGTCGATGGCAAAGATGTATTCCAACTGCACTTTAACCACCAAGGACAAATGCCGGGTCCAATTGTATACAAAATCAAAGCAGAAGGTGCAAGTCCCGGAGATACATTATATCTATACTATATATACGAGACTGCAGGTGTGATAGAAGCAAAGCAAGAAGTCGTAGTTGACGATGATGGGTATATCACCATTATCATCTATCACTGCTCAAACTATGTCGTAACCGATACCATGCTTGACAATGCAATCAATGGATTTGGTTCGGGTAATCAAGAAATGATAGCAATGATGGAAGCAGCAAACGCTACATCGAAGCCAACTACAGAGCCAACGGATGCGCCCACTGAAGCACCGAAGCAGGAAGACAACACAGATTCAAGCACCCCTAGCGAAGTCGTACAAGGTGTACCTCATCTATTGTATATCATTTCACTAGTTGGTGTTGCACTGCTATCGGTATTGATTACCTTGCTTGTCATAAGAACCAAGAAATCGGATATGGTGAAGTTGAAAAAGAAATAAACAGCATCTGCTGCCTATCCTGTATTTTTGATACGCTTTCTATAGTTTTGTGGTGTCACACTTTTGTGTTTTGCAAACATACTAATGAAATAAGATGTGCTTGAGAATCCGCATTCATATGCAATGTCTGTCACGCTTTTATCGGATGACATGAGATGATACTCTGCTTGTCTCAATCGTATATAATTTAGATAACACGAAAAAGATCGTCCAAGCAACTGCTTGAAGCGTGTCGTAAAATAATTATAACTCATTAAACATATTTTAGCTGTCTCTTTCGCAGTAATGTTTTCATAATAGTGATCTTCTATGAACGTCATTGCTTTGTTAATCCAAACAAGGTCTTTATCTTTTATGAATGTATCGTTTTGAATATCAATTCCATTTTGATGCCATGACCTTACGATGTCTAGAAATAACATAATTATATTTGCTTGTATTGCAAATTCATAAGCATACTCCTCGTTGAGCATTTCATCATATATATGTTGTATTCTCAGTTTTATCTCAGTTTTATAGATATCTTCTTTTTTGAATAAACGTGGATATGTTTTATCAGGACCTGAAAAAGGTAGTATATACTTAAGCGTGAATGCTGTTGAACTCATGTGAAGCATGTCCGGGTCAAATTGAATCACGATATAACGAGTATCTTTATCAATTGTTTCAATTTGGTGTGCTTCTTTAGAATTGATAATAACTAAATCTTCTTTATGTGCTTGATATAGTTTTCCATTCAAGAAAATATTCACACTGCCTTCTTCGAGATACAACAATTCAATGTAGTTATGCCAATGAGCATAGCACATTACACGATGGTCACTATACTCTTGTCTAAAGCAGCGGAAGCTATATTTCAATTGCTGTTCAACAACTATATTTTCATATCTTGTTTCCATATGGATTTCATTTTACGACACTATCACAATTAATGCAAATCGTAAATTATTTATATTATGATATTAGTATATTATATTAAATTACTAATAGTTATTGTAAATTATTTATATTGCAACATATGGTTAAATTGTAACCAACTTAGTATAAATATTGTGATTATTAAGTAAACAGGAGATATATAATGTCAAAGGTAGCACTAGAATTATATTCAATAAGAGAGCTTATGAAGCAAGATGTATTTAGTTCATTTGAAGAAACTGCAAAGGCAGGCTTTGATGGTGTAGAGTTTGCAGGTTTTTTTAATTTACCGGCTAAAAAAATAAAGGATATGCTTGATGAATTAAGTCTTGAAGTCTGTGGTAGTCACACTGGGTGGGATTTGCTTATGGGTACTATGGATGAAATATTTGAGTATAACAGAATATTACATAACAAAAATATTATTTTACCAAGTATAAGTGAAGAACACAGAAATAGCACAAATGCTCGGATAAATACTGCTAAAATATTTACTGAGATTGGTAAAAAATGTTCAGACAATGGATTTGTTTTTGCCTATCATAATCATGCTTTTGAGTTTGAAAAGTTTGATGGTATAACAGGATACCAAATAATGAGTGAAAATATCAATCCACAGTATGTTAAACTACAACCGGACATGGGCTGGGTATCTTACGCCGGAGAAGATGTAAATGAATTCATAAGAAAATATGGAAAGCAAGTCATAAATATTCATGTAAAACAGTTTAAAAAGGTAGGTTCTCGTGAATCAACCGAAGTACATAAAGGTATAGTGAAATATTCACCAATCATAAAATCTTATATAGACTTAGGCATTGAATGGTTTATAATAGAACAAGAAGGATTTGATATCCCTGTGCTTGATAGTATAAAAGAAAACTGCACAGAGTTAAAGAAAATGTTTTAGGAGAATCTATGAATCAGATAAAGATCGGGACATGCATACCAGGTAAAAACTTACTTGAATGGTTGCCAGGGTTTATGAAATATGACTTTGAAACGTATGCTATCACTTTTCATATGGGTTTAGGAGAGATAGACATAAAAAAGCTTGCTCCAAAAACTATGAGTATACTTAAAAACAGCAATGCAAGTATTTCTGTGCTTTGTCTATATTGCAATCCGCTTCAAAACAAAGATCACTTTGACGACTTGGTCAAATGCATTGAAACTGCTAAGGGTTTTGAATGCAATTCAGTATCAACTTTTGCAGGTGCGCTAGAGGGTGAAAGTGTTGAATCTGCAATTCCTCGCTTCAAAAAAGTTTTCTCTGAACTTACAAAAATTGCCGCCGACAATAACGTAACAATAAATATTGAAAACTGTCCAATGGGTGGTACTATGGAGAAAGCAACATCTAATATTGGATTTAATCCAATTGCTTGGGAAATGATGTTTAATGCAATTCCAAATGATAATTGGGGGCTTGAATGGGAACCAGCACACCAGATGTCGCAGTTAATAGACCCTATGGCTCAGCTTAAAAAATGGGTGCCTTATATTACTCATATTCATGGAAAAGATGCAACAATAGATTATGAGAGTATTAAAGAAGTAGGTATTTTGAATTCAAAGAAGTTTGTTTATCATAGAGCTCCCGGATTTGGTAGCTGTAACTGGAGTGATATAATATCAATATTAAGAATAAATGGATATGAAAACTCTATTGATATAGAGGGTTACCATGATCCAATCTACAAAGACGAATGGGAGTTTACAAGCCAACTTCATGCACTTAAGTATTTAAAGCAGTGCAGAGGCGGAGACTTTATAAAAAATCCTTGGGATAATTAATTTAAATAAAAAGGAATCTACAATAATGACTATAAAAATGGGTATACTGGGCTTTGGAGGCATGGGCAACTGGCACGCAAATAATGCTCCAAAAATTGAAGGAGTAGAAATAATATCAGTACATGATATTGATGAAAAAAGACTAGATGATGCAAAGAAAAAGGGACTCAAATCATTTGAAAATAGATCAGATTTCTTAGCTGATGATGATATAAATTTTGTACTTATAGCAACACCAAATCATTTACATAAAGACTATGCAATAGAAGCTTTAAAAGCCGGTAAAAATGTAATGTGCGAAAAACCTGTAACGCTTTCAGTTTCTGAGCTTGATGAAATAATTGAAGTATCAAAAAAAGAAGGAAAGCTATTTACCGTACATCATAACAGACGCTGGGATAAAGATTACCGAGTGATGCGAAAAGTCATAGAATCTAATATAATTGGAAAAGTTCATTCAATTGAAAGCAAAGTTCATGGAAATAATGGTCAAATATATGGATGGCGCCAAAAACCTGAGTACGGTGGTGGCATGGTTCTTGATTGGGGAGTACACTTGCTTGATCATTTTACATTCATGTATCCTAATAATAAAATAATATCTGTCTATGCACAAACCTTTAGTATTATAAATCCCTGTGTAGATGATTTATTTAAAGTAGAACTTCGTTTTGAAGATGGTCTATCTGTTCATGTTCAAGTTGGAACATTTGGATTAATTAAGCAACCACGTTTTATTGCCTATGGAGATCTTGGAACAATGATAATAAATGATTTTTCAGGAGAAAAAGGGGAAATAAAATTACTAAGTCATCATATTAATGAGATGGGAAAAGTGATTATTGATACTCCTGCAGGTCCAACCCGTACAATGGCACCACAGCCCGAAGAATACTATAAAGAGCTTAATTTGCCTGAAGTTGTCAATGATTTGTCAGAATTATATGA
>JAGLOK010000146.1 GCA_023139005.1 Clostridiales bacterium
TTCATATGATGGGCTTTGAAGTGAAGTGCTACATAATTATTCAGAGCAGCATCTATAGCGCCTGCACCAAAACCTAATGGAATAGCTAACAGTATGAGCCAAAAGTATGAGGGGACATAAGATATCCCAAGCAATGCAACACCGGTCATCATACAACTAAATAGCACTAATTTACCCGTGCCTAGTTTTTTTGTTATACGACCACTAAGGAAACTTGATATGACAGTGCTACCTGTAATGAACATAGACACCAAGCCGACTGCATCAAGAGGCATATTCCAATCCAACTGCATTGCAGGCCAAGTGACTCCTAATAGTGAGTCCGGCAGACCCAAGGAAATAAATGCTAGATAAATTATAGTGAGCAGTACTATGGTAATCATGAGTTTTCCTTGTTAAAACTGTTCGGTGAAACAAGCATTAGGAACATTGTTGTTCGCTCCATAATTCATATGCTTTCTCCCAAACTTCTTGTGTATACGGTTTTTCAGCATACTTTTCAATGAATCTTAAGAAATAACCATCATGAGTACTACCTGTTTCCAAGTGCCTTATCATAATGTCGCTCCATACTCTGGCATATTTATACAAGTCCGTTTCCTTGAATTTTCTTATAGTTCCTTCTAAATCATATGGAATCCGCAATTCTTCCACATGCCATTTGTTTTTTTTCGTTTCAAGTAGTGTATATGCTGCGGACTTTTTAAAATCCAGTGGGACACCACATGAACCAGGATTAATAATCAGTTTATTATCAAACTGTACATGCATTTGCATATGATTATGTCCATACATATATATTCCGTCAGGTAGGGTCGATAAGTAGTTCTTCAAATCTAAATCATCATTTAGATTATTTGTTAGAATATTAATATATTCATCAGGAGAATAAGTATGCTTTTCTACGCTTTCTCTAAATTTTCTGATTGAAATATCATTGATAGAGGTATTTTTAAAATAATGATTTGATGAATGAAAAGCATAGATATCTGCATGTTCATCTTTTATCTTCTTCTCAACAGGCAGTTTTTTTAAATAATCTAAATTTTCTTTGCTAAGCGCCCTATAGCACCAATATAGAGAATGAAATTGAATGTCATTCCATGTATTTTGATCGTGCTTTTCAAGATTACTCAAATAATCTTCTGAATTTCCCCTGATGACATATTTACATGAAATATTCTTAATTAGATTCACTACTTGGTTTGGATAGGGCAAACTCGTAATATAATCCCCAAGAAAAATATACTTATCAATATTTTGGTTTTTAGCATCACTAAGAACAGCATTGAAAGCAGGTAGATTTCCATGAATATCTGCTATCAGAGCATATCTCATGTATTAATAATCCAATTTCTCGTTGAGATACTCCAGTACCTTATCAATCGGAACTCTTGTTTGGTTCATTGTGTCACGGTCGCGTATTGTGACTGCATTGTCATCTAATGAATCAAAATCAAATGTGATGCAATAGGGTGTGCCTGACTCATCTTGACGACGGTAGCGTTTTCCTATGGAACCTGAGACATCATAGTCTATCATATGATGGTGTGAAAGCTTGTGGTAGAGCTCCATTGCAGGCTCTGAAAGCTTTTTCATCAGTGGAAGTACCGCTGCCTTGTATGGTGCAAGTGTAGGATGGAGTTTTAAGACTATACGCGTGTCACCGTTTTCAAGCTCTTCTTCATGATATGCATCACATAATAGTGCAAGTGCTACACGATCCGCACCCAGTGAGGGTTCAATGACGTAAGGGATGTATTTTTCATTGGTCACAGGATCCATATATTCCATTTTTGTACCTGAATGATCGGCATGCTGTTTTAAGTCATAATCTGTTCTGTCGGCAATGCCCCAAAGTTCGCCCCATCCAAATGGGAACTTGAACTCGATGTCTGTTGTTGCATTGGAGTAGAATGATAATTCATCGTCGCCATGGTCGCGCATGCGCAGATGATCTTTTTCAAGATTGAGGCCCAATAACCAATTAAAGCAAAACTCTTTCCAATAGGAAAACCACTCAAGATCTGTACCTTCTTTGCAGAAAAACTCAAGTTCCATCTGTTCAAACTCACGTGTTCTGAAGGTGAAGTTTCCGGGAGTTATTTCGTTTCTGAAGGATTTGCCTATTTGAGCAACGCCGAATGGCACTCTTTTTCTTGTAGTTCGTTGTATGTTTTTGAAATTCACAAATATTCCTTGAGCTGTTTCGGGACGCAAGTATATTTCCGATTGAGAGTCATCTGTTACACCTTGGTATGTTTTAAACATCATGTTAAAGCGTCTAACATCAGTAAAGTCCTTTTTGCCACAGGAGGGGCACACAACATCATTGTTGTCGATGTAATCCTTTAACTTTGCATTATCCCATCCATCAACGACTTCTTCTTCACCTTTTTGGTGAATATGATCTTCAATTAAGCTATCTGCCCGGAACCGTTCCTTGCAAGCTTTGCAGTCCATCAGCGGATCGTCAAAGTTTCCGATGTGTCCTGATGCGACCCAAGTTTCTGGGTTCATCAAGATGGATGAATCAATCGATACATTGTAGGGGCACTCTTGCACAAACTTCTTAAGCCATGCTTTTTTTACATTGTTTTTAAACAACACACCCAGTGGACCGTAGTCCCAAGTGTTTGCAAGGCCACCGTATATTTCACTGCCTGCAAAGATGTACCCTCTGTTTTTGCACATTGATACTAATTTTTCCATACTGTCTATAGCCAAAATTTTCTCCTATTTTTTTCGATTTCGAAGCGTTGCCTCTCATCGAGGTCTTACCCGTCACTAGAATCTATGTATATAATAAGATTCTAGTGACGGGCGCTTTGTTTTGCTCATCTATAATTGATGTATAACTTTTCCTGCACATGCAAGTCAAAAGTTTTCTTTTTTCGTGATAATATAACTTTTTATTCACCCAGTTTTGAATAAATAAAAATAGCACGTCTATCATCCCAAAGGGACGAAGAAGTACTACTCCGCGGTTCCACCCTTATTAATCTGTAATCAGATTCACTCTTGGTCGGTGCACTCCAGAATGCCTTGGGCTGAAAATATGCGATCGGTTTCCACCTGTTCCGACTCTCTTAACGCAATTTTTTCGCTTAATATTTCCCTTCATAGTGCGATATTCATCTTAATGAATTTGATTATATCAAAGCTTTAAACATTGTCAAGATGAAGTGATGAATTTTTTATTAATTAAACACATAAACTCGGGTTGAAATTTGAATAATGTGGTATAATATAAACATAAAATACATTGCGGAATAATAGGAGGTAACGATCGCAACTAAATAGAGAAAGGGGTATGCATATGCGTACAATAATAGCCGGAAGACACATGGATATTTCTCAATCCTTACACGACAGAGTAGATAAAAAAATGAGCAAACTCGACAAGTACTTTGGAGCTGACACAGAAGCACACATTAACATGCATGTTGAAAAAGGCCGTCATGTAATGGAGACAACAATTGTCTATGACGGAATCACATTTAGAGGCGAAGACTCAGAAGACAATATGTTCAAAAGCATTGACATGGTTGTCAAGAAAATTGAAAAGCAAATTCGCCATCATCGTTCAAAACTAGAAAAGAGACTCAAGAATGGAGCATTCAACGAAGATTTTGTTGAAGAGTCATCTATGGATGACGATGAAATTAAAATTGTAAAAAGCAAAAAATTCCTCGCAAAACCAATTGACCTTGAAGAAGCTGCTCTGCAAATGCAGCAGGTGGGACATAATTTCTTTGTATTTACCAATTCAGACACGGAGCAAATCAATGTACTGTACAAGAGAAATGACGGGAATCTCGGGTTAATTGAGCCGGAATATTGATTATATAGAAGTTAGGGAAGCTGTCTCATATGAGGCAGCTTTTCTTTGTATGTTATACTAATAGAATAACTAAATTGATAGAAATATAAGGAAGTTTAATGAAAAAAATCTTGATATTAGAAGATGATAAAAGCTTGCTAAGCGGGATATCTCAATCCTTTGAAATGGAAGGTTATAAATTATATACCGCAGTCAATATTGATTTTGCTAGGAAAATATTGAATCAGAAAATTGATATGATAATTCTGGACTTAAATTTACCGGATGGTGATGGTTTGGTTTTTTGTAGTGAAATAAGAAAAACATCAAAAATTCCCATTATAATGCTCACAGCAAGAGACTTAGAAGAAGACGAGATAATCGGAATAGAAAGTGGTGCAGATGATTACATTACAAAACCTTTTTCAATATATGTCCTTATAGCTCGCGTTAAAGCTTTATTTCGTAGAAGTGACAATGAAATACTACCTAATATTATCGAAATCGGAAATATAACTTTAGATATAGATAAAGCAAAACTATATGTTAAGGGTATTGATGTAGATATTACAGCTATTGAATTTAAGTTGATTAAATATCTTATGGAGAATAAGGGACAATTATTACTAAAAGAGCAGATACTTGATAGAGTGTGGGATGAGAGAGGCGTGTTTGTTGATGATAATACACTATCGGTAAACATGAGACGTATAAGACAGAAGATAGAAAAAGATGCTTCAAAGCCTGTATATATAAAGACTATAAGAGGTATGGGGTATATATGGCATACTTAATATCAAGTATTTCAATCTTAATAAGTATTATAATCATATTGCGTTGTGTAAAATATACTAATGATAATTATGATGCGATTAGCAGTATCTTGGACAAAGTCATTTCAAAGAAAGATAGTATATCTTTGCCTGAACTCAAGGACAATAGAAAATCAAAACTAGTATATCAAAGCAAAAAGATCATAGACATGGTTCAAATCGATAGAGAAAAAGCTGAACATGAAAAAGAAGTTATAAAACAGTTAATCGGAGATATATCTCATCAAGTAAAAACACCTTTTGCAAATATCAAGATGTACACAGAACTACTTGCAAAAGACAATTTAACGCTTGATGAAAAGAATAAATACATTGAAGAACTAAAGGCACAAAATGAAAAGCTTACGTGGCTCATTGATTCACTATTTAAAACATCAAGGCTTGAATCTGGTGCTATTGAGTTTGCTACTGATGTAGTAGGTATTAAACAAACTATTGCAGATAGTATAAGTGCAATATACTCGCAAGCATATGATAAAAACATCAACATCGTTGTAGATGAATTTGAAGATGTTGCATTGTGGCACAACAGAAAATGGACAATAGAAGTTTTAGTCAATATACTAGAAAATGCAATAAAATACTCTCACATGAATAGTCAAATAAAGATATCAATAAACAAGATGGATATCTATACTAGAATCAATATACAAGATAATGGTATTGGCATAATTAAGGAAGACTATAATAACATATTTAAAAGGTTTTTCAGAGGTAAGAATGCTGAAGAATACATTGGTGTGGGCATAGGACTATATCTCTCATCACTTATTATGAGCAAACAGGGTGGATATATCACAGTCAAATCAAAAATAGATAAGGGAAGTATATTTTCAATCTGTTTGCAAAGCACAAAAAAACTCATATAACAAAGAAATTCTAAACTGTAAGGTTATTGTAAGATTGGGTTGATATAATCATGTCAATTAATATCGGAGGACAATATGAAAAACATAAAAACAACCAATCTGAGAAAATACTATGGCACAGGTGATAATATTATAAAAGCACTTGATGGCATTGACCTTGAAATCGATCATGGGGATTTTGTTGCCGTTGTAGGTGCATCGGGTAGCGGGAAAAGCACGCTGCTACATATGTTGGGAGGATTGGACAATGCAACTGAAGGATCAGTGCTTGTACAAGATAAAGGACTATTTGATCTGGACGAAGAAGAGCTTGCAGTCTTTAGAAGAAGAAATGTTGGATTTGTTTTTCAAAATTATAACCTTATTCCAATACTAAATGTATATGAAAATATAATTCTACCGATTCAACTCGATGGTAGAGATATCGATGAAGAGTATGTAAATAGCATTATTGAGACTTTAGGCTTGGATGAGAAAAAATATAGTTTGCCCAATAATTTATCAGGAGGTCAGCAACAAAGAGTTGCCATTGCAAGGGCAGTTGTGGCAAATCCTAAACTAATACTTGCCGATGAACCAACAGGAAATCTCGATTCGGCTAATGGTGAGGAGGTTATGAAGCTTCTTTCCGAATTAAATAAAGAAGGTACCACGATAATTATGGTTACACACTCACCATCTGATGCAGAGTACGCACACAGAATAGTTCAGCTCTTTGATGGACATATTGTTACGGAAAATATCAGGAAGATTTTATAATAAATTTTCGATTTGAAAGTTTAAATAAAGGAACATATTATGCGAATCAAGGGTTGAGATTTTATTAAACCACGAAGTCACACAAAGT
>JAGLOK010000147.1 GCA_023139005.1 Clostridiales bacterium
ATACCTACACTATTGGGCAGGATACAAAACTGGTGAGATTGCTACCATGATGGGATGTTCTACATCCACCATTTGCACACGCCTGCAAAGAGCACGCGGCATACTCAAAGCAGATCTTCAAAGGAGCAATGAATATGAATAATAATATAGACTACACCCATCTCGTCCACAAGACGATGGTGAAAGCAGACAAAGCACGCAAGCAGAAGACAGTAAAAATGAGAGTATTAGCGGGTGCCGTATGCACTATTGCTATCGGTGTTGCACTCATCACCACTATAGATATGAGCCCCAATCCGGATAAAGTACTTGGTCAAACGCCTCTTGCTGCAACTAACAGACAAGAATATATGGATGATGAGAGTGATGAGACTCCACTTCAGATATACCTATCTGAATATGACCAGTCATTAAAATATCATATTGAGCAATATAATAAATTTAGAAAAGGAAAATATAGCAGAAGGGTTGAGGTAACAAACTTTGTGCTTACAGATCGTAACACAATGTATGATCTAATTCGCTCGGAAATAGCAGCAGGTAGTGGACCGGATTTGTTTTATATGCACTTATTTGGTGAATACTTCTGGGACTTTGAAAAAGCAGCAAAAGATAATCTTTTTGCAGATATGGATGTACTCATCCAAAACCGTGATGGTTTTGATTTAGATGACTATAACAATATGGTTATGGATGCATCGATTATCGATAATAAAAGAAGTATTATGCCCCTATCCTACGAAGTAAAATATATTATGTCCACAAAAGAGAATTTTAGAGCAAATAATCTCAGAAGACCTTGGATTTTATCATCTGACAAATACCTAAATTTATTAGAATCATTTTTTGCTTCCACAGAAGATAATGTTCCAGCATACTTAGGTATTCGAAATTATCATTTGCTTGATGAATTTATTCCGGATAATGAACCTATCAAAAATACTAAAGAACTCAAACGACTATTAGATATATTTAAGATCCAAGGGAATAGAGGCTCTAAATTCCAAGAAGAAAATATATATGATTATGATAATGAACATTCAAGAACATACTATTTTATAGAGTATTTTGTGAATGATGCATTCTTATTTTTGGATCCTGATAATTATGGTGCAAATCAATTCGCACTTTTCCAAGCAAACTACAATACATTGGAAAACTTGCTTGATACAAACATGGTGTATTATAAAGCACCGCAATTCAAGAATAACTCTGCAGATGCAAATATATCTGAAAGTATAGCAATCAATATGAATTCAACACACAAGAATGCAGCCTTTGATTTTGTGATGTATCTTCTATCTGAAGGAGTACAATCCAAACACAGCCACTCACGGGGATTACCTGTTAATAAAAATGCATATAAAACAGCAAAGCAATATTTTAAAGATGGTGGTACTGATTATGGTATTTCAAAACAATATCTTACTCCAAAGGTACCCTGGTGGGATGCACAGAAATTTATATGGTTTGTAGAAAGTGCAAGGACATGTGATTTCCCAGACAGTACTGCATATATCCGTAGTTATGTTTTTGGAAATGCAGTCGGTAGATACTACAACGATGAAATCAGCTTTGATACCCTAGTCGATGAGATGAACCAAGCGCTCTATTCTTACTATAACGAATAATACTAGTATAAACTACCTGCTTATAATAATTTTTATGAAAAACAATCTCCTTATGTGGGGATTGTTTTTTTGCTCATCAACATCTTATATATCAATCTGTTCCACACAGTTACGACCATTTTCCTTGGCACGATACAATGCTTCATCTATTTTGCTTATAAACGTTTCTATGGCCATACCCTTCACATACTCGCCAACACCAATGCTTGCAGTTACTTTTCCAACATCTTGGAAGTCATATTCTTCAATGTTACCCCTTAACTTTTCAGCCATTGACAATGCACCGTCTTGATGCGTATCTGTAAGGATGATTATGAACTCTTCTCCGCCCCAACGACCAACCAAATCCATCCTTCTGGAATTATCTTTTAATATTTTTGCAATATCTATCAAAACACAATCTCCAACTTGATGACCATATTGATCATTAACTAGTTTGAAATTATCTATATCAAGTAGCATAATAGAAAAAGTTCTTCCTCGAAAATCTGTTCTATATACTTCATCTTCAAGTGACAAATTAATTTTTAATCTATTAGCCAATTTCGTTAGTGGATCTGTCTGGGAGAGTTTTTCCAATTGCTTATTAAGTGCCTTCAGTTGTCTCTGATCTTCTTCTAGCTGGAGGTTTGATTCTTTTAGCTCACCTATATTGTGCTTCAATTTTGTAGAGATTTCATTTATTGAATCTCCCAAGTCACCAATTTCATCATTGTTTTTCAATTGGAGAGTATGTTCAAAATCTAGATTTGATATCGCCTGTGCTTTTTCATTTAATTTTAAGATTGGTTTTGTATATATACGTGCAAAGAAATATGCGAGAATAATTCCTATAATTAATACAAGCGACATAGTAATAATCATAGCTTTTATAGACATTGTCATTGCATCACTAATACTTGATAAGGATTTTTCATAAAAGACATTATATTGAGGAGAGACTTTTCCTATCACTCCAAGTGCTTCCACATCAAGCCTACCTAAAGTAAATCTGAATATTGTCGCATCAGCGTTTGGATAGGAGTTGTTTTCGATATGAACGTCTTGATATTCTAAAGGAAGAATTTTAACATGAGATAGTTCTGGAGATGTTGACTCTATTACATTAAACTCATTATCAAATAGAGTTATGAAGCCCCTCACACCTTTCTCCTTGACACGTAAATATTCAGAAAAATTGAGATCTTCGCTAAAATCACACTTGAAATCCTCGAAATTAGACTTGAGTGCACTTTCATACTCTTTTATTAGCATTTTATCAAGAATTAGTGATACTGTACTTGCAAAAACAAGTGCTGTTAATAATAATATTCCTATTATTATCATAAAAAGTTTAATTCTGATATTAACACGCATAAAATGGTCCCTCTTTTGGTAGTAAAAAATTACTAGAATTCTTATGAATGTAGCGTCTTTTACTGTTATCCTTATAAAAAAAATGTACTACACAATTTAAGTATCGATATAAAACCTATATTTCTTTAATGAAAATAGAAATATAATGCTTGTTTTGATGAAATATTACGATTAATCTTACCTTTTATTTCTACTGCACCATATAATTTTCGACTTCAAGTTTGCATAAAGGCAGTGTTTTTATGTTTGTAATTTGTTCTCGACAAAATGCATTCACTAAATAACAAACCATGAGATAGTGCGAAAATAACCACACTATCTTGTTTTTTGCTATGCAAACCTAATCAAAAGTAATATAATTAATTGATAAGGAACTACTTGCACAAAACTTTATAATTAAACAAAAGAGAGACACGCATTTTTATGAAACGATACAAACTCATCGCATGTGAAATCATGTTTCGCGAAGTAAGCCTCGCAGCAGCACACAGCAAGAACATCATCGACATTACCTTCATGCCAAAGGGTTTACATGATATCGGCGAATGTAAGATGGGAGAAGAGCTACAGGATGCAATCAATCAAGTTGAAAGCGACAAGTATGACGCCATCCTATTGTGCTATGGACTATGCAACAATGGAACTGTAGGCTTGCATGCAGATATTCCGATTGTAATCCCAAAGGCACATGACTGCATTACACTACTTTTGGGTTCAAAAGAGACATACAACGATTATTTCTACAAAAACCCTGGCACATTCTTCAAATCCTCCGGCTGGATCGAGCGCGATACCAATCCCAACGAAACAGAAGGCAGCACAACCAGTCAGTTGGGCATGAACAAGACCTATCAGGAGTATGTTGAACAGTTTGGCGAAGAAAATGCAAAATACTTGATGGAAATGTTGGGCGATTGGTTCAAGAATTACAAAAAATTGGCCTATATAAACACGGGTACTGGAAATATTGAACTGAACAAAAAGCAATCCATGGAGCTTGCACAAGAGTACGATTGGGAATACGAAGAAGTACAGGGTAGCACACAGCTCATTAGAAAGCTAGTTGATGGCGACTGGGACGATGATGCATTTGTTGTGATTCCACCGGATAGCCAAATCATCGCAACAAATGATACAGAAATACTATCTTACTCAGAATAGATATCAATCAAAATATCAGGAGGAAATGATTATGAAAAAAACAATGATGATAACGCTTACTGTTGCATTGATCATGACTGCGATGCTCTCAGGATGTTCTCTACTCAACAAGATTCCAGAAAAATATACAGAAGGTATCAAACTTCATCGTGATTTTCCGGATGACATCATTGAAGTATATGATGATGCCATAGTCTTTGAAGATGATGAACGATTTGGTGAGATTGTGATATCGTGCGGCACTGAAGATGATATCGATGACATTATAGATTTTTATAAGGATTTCTTTGAAGATGAGGAGATCGTCCCGACGTCAGAGGAGGAAGATCGCGACGAGTACAATGTAGCGTTCATAGAAGATGGCTATGCTATCGAACTTCAGGTAGTAGAAGCAGAGGGTGAATATGTTGAGGATGTATTTGAATATGTCATCTACATCTCTGCAAAGGAAACAGATGAAACAGAGATGCAAGCAGCTACTCCTTCTCCTACACCTATGGAAACACCAACAGTTG
The DNA here is from genome assembly GCA_023139005.1 of Clostridiales bacterium. Taxonomy (GTDB): domain Bacteria; phylum Bacillota; class Clostridia; order Christensenellales; family UMGS416; genus JAGLOK01. The sequence continues at coordinate 4,664 of JAGLOK010000147.1, forward strand.
CATCTGATACCGTACCTACTGAAGAACTTACGCTAGCAACAACGCTAAGCACAGGATCTTGGACTATCTATATGACAGAAGGTGTCGATGGACTCAATGACTCAGATTACAATTTTGAAATATACGATGAAACAAGTGGTACGATGTACTACACAAATATTTCCAAAAACACACAATGGACATATGACTTTACATATACATATGTTGGCGATACGCTTACATTTTCATTGAGCAACGGCACGGATCTTATCTATATTGCTGACCTATATGGAAACACGCTAGAGCTTACCAATGAATCCGATACCACCATTGTCCATTACTTCATGAACTGGAACGATGAATATGACATTTTCTATTCTGCCGATACTTTCACAGCATTCGGTAGCTGGGTCTTTTTTGAACCCGACACATATACCATTAACACCATCAGCTTTTGGCCATCGGGTGTGGGCTTTGCATACAATTGGGTTTCAGAATTTACTAATGAGCCTTTCTCATGGTCATATGAAAACTCTGAGATAACTCTCTATCATGATAATGGTGACGTGCAGACATACACGCTTTATCACAATGGGAATGTCATTGAACTGATTGCCAACAATGAAATTTCCGTGCTCAATCGTGCAGCATCAACATGGCTATCAGGATACTATACAATGTATGAAACAACCGATGAGTATGTGGTCACATGGGATTTGGATATTGGCAATGATCACAGTCTATACTATTATGCATTATACTCTGATGATGACACATATACATATGAAGATGCACACTGGTATATTGAGCCGGATACGGGTAGGTTTTATGTCCAGCTTACCGAGGAGTTAGAATATGCATTTGACTATCACTATAGTCCGCTTTCAACCATAATAGTCGATCAAGCTGTGGATGAGTATTATTATATGGGTGGGGTGGGGTAAAGATTGCGCTTACGCGCTTCAGTTCAAATAAAGTGAATTTGAACTGAGGGTCTTGCCCGTCACTAGAAACTCACTACGTTCGTGCTTTCTAGTGACGGGCGCTTTTTATCTGCACTAAAAGAATATAGCATAGCAGTTATATAATAGCTTCCATCGATGGCACAATGAGTAATAAGTATTCCATACTTATCTTTCATTGTATGCCACATTAAATTATCACAACATGCAAGCTATAGCACGTGTTTCTTTGAAACACTCTTCAGTCTGTAGGGGGATATTGTGTTTAGATATACAATTCTACCTTATAGGATAAATAGGCACACCCTTTGCAAATATTCCCACAAGATATCCGCTTACGCTTTCGATTCTGATAAAGTGAATTTGAACTGAGAGTCTTGCGGTTTGTCAAAAATTCGATACCATTGATTCAATCACTAGGGATGGCACAATGAGTAATAAGTATTCCATACTTATCCTTCATTGTATGCCACATTAAATTATCGCAACATGCAAACTATAGTACGTGTTTCTTTGAAACACTCTTCTGTCCGTAGGGGGTTGTTGTGTTTTGGGTTTGTATAGATCCACTTATGGTAAAGGACACTCTAAAGCCAATATATCAATTTCAAACATCAATATCAGAATATGGTGGATAGGATATGACTCCAAGATTCACTTCACCGGTTTTGACTTTTGTACAGTACTCATTGATTCGTGATGTGTCATTTAGTGGGCATATCATGAATGCATCTGATGTTGCTCTAATGTCTTTTATACTAAAGCGATTATCATCGAGTAATGCATCAAAATGTGTGATTGGCTGATGTATTGTGAGGCATTGATCGTTATCTACTATACTTGATATATAGAGCAATACTTTATCCATGTTCTGCGCATCACAAAATAGTGATTTGATTCTATTCTGATTGTTTGTATAGCTCCTAACATATCCCATTGGGGCTTCATCCTCTAATATCGTGAAACAATCTATATTAAGTGTATTGCTATGATAATCCATAATGTCCTTGTCAAATAAAATAGCGCAACTATCATTACGTCTCATTCCAGTTTGCCATTTGTCGATAACATCAACATCTCTTGATTGAACTGGTCTATGTGACATATTACTTGTATCCTCGTTGCCCTTGTTGTTTATGGTGATCTCAGTGCCCTTCAATGAAAAAGCACGATTGATATATCCGAACTTCGGATAGTAATCATGATGTCCGCAAAGCAATGAAAATTCATATCCCTTTTTTGCTGCGACTTCATGTCCATATTGGATTAATCGCTTCCCTATTCCCGTTCTCTGATACTTTGGCAGGGCACAAACAGGACCTAGTAATACACCTTTGACCTTCTCTCCTAAAACAATGAAGTAACTCGGCACCAAAAGAATGTGACCTACAATCACGCCATCCATCTCCGCTACAATGGATAGTTCACTATCATACATGAATTTCTGTCTTGCAAGTGCCACCATCTCAGATTCGTTTTGATGCATTGCATCTGGATGCCAATTTGAAAACGCATCAAAGGTTACACTTCCAATTTTGTTATAGTCATCTACTGTTTCTGATCTTAGTATCATTTAAACCCCATATCTATAATAATCTACATTAATCATCCTACAGCATCATCTTTCTCTTTGCAAATATTCCCACAAGATATCCGCTAATCTGTTCTGTCAAAATAATATTATGAATTTATCATCAAAGACTTAGAAATATATAATAGAGTTTGGGCTGTTTAACCTAGTCTGATTTTCTTGTATAATATGTAGTGTGATTCAAAGAGAATTGATGGTAAGGAGCATTATTTATTATACTAGAAAGGACCATGAGGCCTTTTTTCTTTTAAAAACTAAATCTTTTGAAAAAATCTTTAAATAATAGTAGTAGTACATTCATACATCATAGGTAAACAATTTTGTCTCATGCGAAATTTTGTTCCATGATTATGACCAGTACGTGCATCAAAATCCACAAGTATATTTCCTTTTTCGAGACCAGAAATGAACTTTTCTAAATCAAGTCCCTTCAACATGAAAATATTTTCATAATAAAAATACTCTTGACCATTTTCCTTTTTCATATCTGCTTTAACGAAAAAACAGTTATGCAGTTTTGTCCCTGCTTTATGAAATAAATCATCAAATCCCCAGTAAGGTTGAGGATCAAGCTCATTAAGCCCAATACGATTATTTACAGTCTTCAACCAATCAATATGCTTATCACTGACATGATTTGAATCAAAAGAAATTAAAACTTTTGATTGTTCTCTATCTAATACAACTTTGAATCCTCTATCACTTCTTGAGTTCCCATTAATAGTTTGCCTAAAACTCATTTCGTTTTCCGGATATTTAACACCTGCATTTTTATGTGGCCATCCGTAAGAATGGAGAAATACTTGGGGAACAAACCTTATTGCTCTTGGTGAAGGCTCAGTATGAAACAATGTAGTTAGTGCAGAGGTTTTGAGTCGTTGAGATTTAAGTTCCCATTCTGCTGCATTTGGTATGGGTAAATTATTTTCTTCAATGCCTAGTAAATCCTCCAAAGTGTTTCCAATCCCTCCATGGTTACCAGGTCTAGCATTAGGGATCCAACCAGATTGAGCTATTTCATGGAATCTTGCTATTAGCTCTTCTTTTGTATATATTATAGTATTTTCTAGTGTCATACATGCTCCCAAAGATTAATTTGTGACTCGTATTCTTTAATTCTTTTTTTAGCCATTTCACAATATATCGGTGATAAATCAATTCCAATGTATTTTCTGTTATTATTTAATGCAGAAATTGCTGTTGTACCTGAACCCATGAATGGATCTAGAATAATTTGTGCAGTAGTAGATATTACAATTCTGTTAATTAAATCGATCGGAAAAGCCGCAGGGTGACCGTTCTTCATCTCTTGCTTAATTTCCCAAACATCGCCATAAGCATTTGCTTTTGGAGCAAGTCGGAACTTTGGTTTTGCGATAAGATATATTACTTCATATGTCGGCAAGAAATATCCTGGGTTGAAATTAATACCACCTTTTCTTTTCCAAATAATTATTTGACGAACAGGAAATCCACTAACAATATCTTGACGATCTTGTAATAATCCCCCTTGTACTCTCCACTTGTGATTATAAAATATTGCACCATTTTCTGGTATTAGTCTCATCATTTCATTTATACAGCTTCTTTGCCATTTTACATACTCATCATGTGGCATGCAGTCATTATGATGTGTATAACCATTTAGAAGTGCAGCATTTGACCATTTGCCTCCACGACCATCTTTCATACCATTTCCGGTAGAGTTTTTAAGATTATAAGGTGGGGATGTAACTATAATATCAATGGATCCATCAGGAATCTGTTTCATAACTTCTATTGAATCACCACAGATTATTTTATTAATAAAGTTATTTTCCGCTATATTACTCATGAATATCCTTCTTGATTAGAATTGTCTATATCTATATTATCATGTATAAAAACTTATCTCAAACTAATAATAAAATATTGAGTTTTCAATACCGATAATAGTAAGCGTTTAGTAATGGTAACGGGTATTTTAGCTATTTTATTATCATAGATATAGTTTGTGTACTTTGGCAATTGCTGTATTTTAGCTTAGAGTAACACAAAAAAGGCCTTACAACCTTTTTTCACAAACTTAGATATTTCGTTTCTATCCAAGTACATATATATTCGTTTGTAGCTTGACCAAGCTATTTATCTATAATCTATGTTATAAAGCTACAATAAATTATTCCCTCTTTCCCTTTGCATATATTCCCAAAAGATATATACTAATATATGTATATAGGAGAAGATGATGAAAAAGTTAATTGCAGTCATAGTACTCACAGCACTCATAGTCACAGCATTTGCAGGATGTATTCCGTCTGAATATAAAAAAGGCCTGAAGCTAGGTAGAGATTATCCCGACAAGGAACTTCCCATATATGATGATGCCATCGTATTTTCCTACGAGGAAGATGATGATGGTGAAGTAACACTTGAAGCCGGTACAGAAGATGACGTGGATGATGTTGCAGATTTCTACAAAGACTTATTTGAAGATGAAGCGGACAATTTCATCATCATCTCTCAAAAGGAAGACAAAGATGAATACAGCGCAAATGGCATTATCATCGATGAAGAATTGCAGTTTGAAATCGAAGTCACAGAAGCCAAAGGAAAGTATGAGGAGAAGCTCTTCAGTGCAGAAATGGAAATTACCATTGAACCTGCGGACGAAGATTTCATCGATCGATACTTTGCAAAACAAGATAGTTACATTATTTCTATATACGCCACAGAAGAGCAGACTACATTTGTATTGGATCATGATTTGCTAGATGCTGAAACCTACGAAGCTTACATCGATGGTACGCTGGTAGGAGAGAGTACTTATGGATATATTGATATTGACCGCACATTATTTGATTCACTCAAAGAAGTCACCCTAAAAGCTTTGGATCGTAGCAACGATATCCTTGCAGAATATGCAATCTATGTTTTTGATGGATTAGGTAACGATGATTTTGTCAGTGCGATAGATAACAGTACAGAAGCTACTTCACTTGTAATCCTGGGTTACACCTTCCAGACAGGTGACTTGCAAACACTTTCTTTATTATCTAATCTTAAGAAACTGCACTGGATTGACTGTACATTTAAAAAAATAGATGCAATATCTACCATGACCGGATTAGAACACTTAGATCTGGGATTTGCAGGTATGTTTTCAAACTTTTCGCCAATTGGTTCACTTGTAAACTTGAAAACACTGATGGTATCCTCGCTTAGTGGTGACATCTCATCGCTTGCAAACCTAACAAAGCTGGAGTATCTAAGGATGGATTTCATGGAAAGCGATGATCTTTCATCAATTGCATCCTTGACAAATCTCAAATACTTGGACCTTTCGTGGAGTTATAATTTGCCCAGTATCAAATCGCTTGAAGATCTAGCGAGCTTAACATCGTTGAGTTTGAATGCTTGCAACATTAGTGATGTCTCCTTTTTGTCTGCACTGACAAACCTTACTGATTTAGCCTTGGGGTATAATGATATCACAGATCTTACTTCCCTTTCCGTGCTTTCAAACCTTGTGAACCTAGAGCTTTCTTCATGTGAAAACTTATCCGACATTTCGCCCCTTGCAGGACTTAAGCATCTTGAATATCTTGATTTGTTCGGTTGTGATAATGTGACGGACCTAACGCCTTTGGATGATATCAAGGATTTAGAAATATTTAAATAGAGTTTGGCTCTAACCCTTAAATCCGAAGAAATAAATACAGCACTTGATGAAATAGCAAAAGAAGAACAACAACAAGAAAACATCACCGACAGCGGACTTACTGATACAACACTTCATATTATTATTATAATTGTCTTTGTATTCATAATAATTATAATATTTCTTATAAAACTACTTGGAAATAAGAAAAGACCTCACGGTCTTTCTTAATAAAATCAAATCTATTGTTTGTCGTTAACAAGCTAGTCTTCTATTAATGATGTTTTATATCTACAACTAATTATTCATTCTTTAACTTTTGCTATTTCTGTTAATAATAACTTAAACTGTTTTGCTTTTTGCTTTAAATCTGATTCATTAATTTTCTCACCTTGTTTCATAACTTCTTTAATAATTTGAATATCGAAAAACAAAAAATAATGAATGATGAAGCTTTTCGATCTTCCTGAGTCATACTTCGTTAACGCAACTTCTAAATATCTTCTTTTTTCTAATTGTGAGTTATTCCAATCTTCATAACCAACTTTCTTAATTTTCTTTAAATATTTCAGCCAAATTTTATTTGTATTAAAACCTTTCCAATCTTTTAAATTCTTAATCCTATCACATGGCATTTCAGAACAATCAGCGCAACTTTCAAAATTATTTTTAACAGTGCAACATTTGAAAGTAGCACAATATTGACAATGTGGGTCTGGACCGCATCCAAGACATTTTGATTTTCCATTAGTATAAAATCTTGGGCATAAATTACATGACATTCCACAACATCCAATGAGATGGTATTTCTTTTCTTTCATATTATTCCTCTGTTGAAATTAATACTGAATACTAGTTTCTTGATTTAATGTTTTGCTCACATAAATTTATTATTTCAATTATTCGTTTCTTTTTGGTTTCCTCGCGTTTAGCCGAATATAACCAATGCAAATAATTTTTCTTATATATTTTACTAAAAGCTTGATAGTTTTTAAACGCAATCTTATTTTTATCAAATTCTTTCTTTAATTCATCGGGAATAATTAAATTCTCTGCATCATCTCTAATTGACCAAGAGCCATCTTTTTTTGCAATTTCTATTTTTTGCAATCCTGATTCATGCATTAAATTATTTGCGATGAGTTTTTGTATGTGATCTTTATTTAATTTGCTCCATCCGCTTTTTGGATTTCGAGGTGTATAAAGTTGTTTTCTTCTTTCATCATCTATCTTTTTTGCAACAGAATCTATCCACCCAAAACAAAGAGCTTCTTTTACTGCTTCTTCCCAACGCATACTTTCTTTTCCGCTACTTAGCTTGTAAAAAATAAGGTATACACCTTTTGATGAGTTATGATTTATTGATAACCACTCACGCCATTCAATTCTATTCTTAAAGTATATTTCTTTTCTTTTTTCCATATTTTATTTAATTCAAATACTTGATCTCTGCATTTACAAATCACTAAGATTTAATAATTGAGAAATGTTGAATACTAAATATTCAACCAACCCCCTTCTTCCCCTTCTTAACAAACAACACAATAACAACAATCAGTAGTATCGCACCAGCAATGATCAACCCGAGCGTTAATGTACTCATTCCCGAATTGAATCCTGGGTCTACTTCACCTGGCATATCAGGATCATATCCCGGTTGATTTTGCTGTGGCTGTGGATTTTGCGGTTGAGTTTGATTATTTGCATTCGGGTTCTGAATAAAGTCAACTGAAACAACGTGTAAATCATTAGATTGTGTAATTTCTGTAGTTATAATGATGACATCTGTGTCTAGATTGTATTGAATACTCATATCATAATAACCTGGATTATTAAGCATCACGATCATATATTTAGTATCAGGAGAAAGTATAAAATCCGTCGTTACCCTCCCATATGAATTATTGTTTTTATCTGAAAATTGCATTAATTCAGAAACACTTTGCGGTGGTGGTCCTTTCACTTTAAATACAACTTTACCATCGCTTCCTGTTGTTTTCGTATTATTAAATAAGTATACTTTCACTCCTTTAAGTGGCGGTCCGCCACCAAAGCCATTGACTATAACCTCGATATTCATATCACCATTATCAGCAATAGCTAGCGGCGTATATATTGCAGTTAGCATGATTATTGCAAGAAAAGTTAATAAGAATTTTATTAATTTCTTTTTCATAAAATTTACCCCCATATGTAATTATTGTTATTAAGTTGACTTGTCAACAGAGTTTTTTCAGTTGGCTTATAATATGAATTTAAATAGCTAAGGTTATAATAAATTACTTCTTTATTATACCATTGTTGAAAACATTCGTCTATGAATACCAAACTCTATTGAAGCTTCATCAACAATAATTGCATGAATACCCCTCAATGCAAATATAACATCTCACGTATACTGTCTTTGACTTCTTGTGATAAACTTCCACGTTGAGCTCTTACTAGAAGGTATGGATATTGAACACTGTTTTCATGCAAGTATTCTTTGATAAGACCTGCTTTATCCTTCCCTTTAGGAAACAGCTGATAGAGTACAAACCAATCCTCGAGTGCTGCAAAAGGAATAGATGCATCGCGGATAGTATGCTGCATGGATATTGACTGCTTGTCTATGATATAGTGATATACACCACTTGAATGGTTGACTTGAAAGCTTCCCATCACATCCACTTGGATGTTATTAATCGTATATTTACCATACCTTTCCGTTGCAAATGTAGTATTGTCTTCACACTCTAGCTTTTGTCCAGTGAGTAATATGGTTTCTTCTACGAGGTCAAAGTCTTTATCATCGATAAATATGACAATATCGCGGGGTGATTCCATGAGTCCATATTGCTTCAACATCATGGATGCACCAACGTACCATATGATACCAACATCATTGAGCTTTTTGTAATGAAATTCTAAAAGGCATCGATCCCTTTCGGTTTTAAACTGATTGCTTTGTAGTGTTTATAATCAAAAGTTGGCACACGCAATGCGTACCAACAGTATTTTGCCTCCATCAAAAGAAGTTGAATGAATTTATGCAATGTCGCATACTTCTACTCTGTTACATCTATTTTGCTTTACTTAATAAGAGCTCGGATATGCTCTCCTTGACCTCCGGTGGCAAACATCCTCGCTGCGCTCGCCTCAGAAGATGCGGGTATTTGATACCGTTTTCTTGCAGGTATTTTTTGATCAGCGGAACCATCTTTTTCCCATTTGGCATGAGCTGATAGTTGACATACCAATCCTCGAGTGCTGCAAAAGGAATCGATACATCGTGAATCGTTTGCTGCATGGATATAGACTGCTTGTCTATGATATAGTGATATACGCCACTTGAATGGTTCACTTTGAAGCTTCCCATCACATCTACTTGGACGCCATTGACAGTATATTTCCCAAACTTCTCTGTTGCGAATAATTCAGTGTCTACATGCTCCATCTTCTGCCCACTGAGTAATATGATTTCTTCTACGAGATCAAAATCAGTCTCGTCAATGAAGATATCAATATCATGTGGTGATTCTACAATTCCATATTGCTTCAACATCATGGATGCACCAACGCACCATATGATACCTACGTCATTGAGCTTTTTTGCAAGCAAAGATAATGTGTTTAAAATTTGATCCATTATTTTACCTCCATAAAAGAAGTTGAATGAATTTATGCAATGTCGCATACTTCTACACGGTTACATCTATTTTGCTTTGCTTAATAAGAGCTCGGATATGCTGTCCTTGACCTCCGGCGGTAAACATCCTCGCTGCGCGCGCCTAAGAAGATGTGGGTATTTTATACCGTGTTCTTGCAGGTATTTTTTGATCAGC
>JAGLOK010000148.1 GCA_023139005.1 Clostridiales bacterium
GACTATGATTTATGGTTTAAAATGTTAAGAGGCGTAGAACTTGTATATGTCAACAAGCCTTTAGTGATGTCGCGCGAGCATGGAGCACGGGGCACACACAACTATGAGTGCAACCGTCTCGAATCGGATGAACTGTGGCTGAATATGCTCAAAAACATCACTACTCAGGAAGCTCGTAATATCGACGGTATGGAGCGTGACTTCTGGGACAAGCAGACAGAATTTCTGCAGTATACTCCCTATAAGAAAGCGAAGTCATATGCAAATGGACGTCTGAAAGCTTTGGGCGGAGGGAATATCTCTTTAGGAAAACTAATCAGACGGGCAACATATAAAACGCTCTCGGGAATGTCGCGATTGATGCGAATGTTAGGAATTCAAAAAGTGATTATGAATAGCAAGTTCTTCTATTGGGGCTATAAGATCTGGTTTAAATTGAGGTATTGATGATAATCAGTGATTTGCTGCCGGTTAGAATAAATCTAAAAAAGTTGACGCGCTGCTTTGAGAGTATACTTAATCAGATGTACAAAGATTATAAACTGTTCATCCAGATGATGGACAAAACCTGAAGTTATTGTATTTTTATACGATTATACCTAAAAAAATAAAACACGCTATATAATAATGGATAGTTTATTTTATGACATGCTGGGCAGGAATATATGTCAAACCAGGAGCTAAATGTTCGTGCTAAAGAGATATATAGCAGGGTGTTTATTGTCAAATTAAAAGCAATGTAAAAAAGCTGAATTCGCTAGAAAGTGTAAATTATTTTATAAACTATAATAATACTAATGATAAAGGTAAAAAGATCTATAATGACCACACTAAAATATCTCTGTATTTTTGATTGATCCCTAATAGTTATGCCGGAAAATTAATTTACTAACCATAGATTACTACTGCACTTTCATTATGTTTCCTTTTATCTTATTGCAAATATTAACATTGTTGTGCTTAATTGTTTTGTTTATTGTATTTTCACATCAGTTACTATAACATATAGGACATCAGTTGTACTCATATTAAAGATAATACTATTTACGAAAAATGTTATAGTCAATATAATAGTAATAAATTGTGTGCTGGACCTTAATATGGTACACTCTTAAATATTCAAGCTACAAGGAGTGTTTATATGACCAAATCCAATAAAGGTTTAATCAGTGTAGTAATGCCAGCATACAATGCAGACAAATTCCTAGAAGATTCTGTAAAGTCTGTACTAAGTCAAACTTATACAAATATCGAATTAATTATAGTTGACGATTGCTCCACTGATACAACTTACACCATAATGAGAAAGCTATCAAAAAAAAATGACTCTATCCATATATTGCAAAACCCATCAAACTCAGGCGTAGCAAAGTCTAGAAACTTAGGTATAGAAAATGCTAAAGGTGACTGGATTGCATTTTTGGACAGCGATGATATGTGGGAGAAAACCAAACTAGAAAAACAATTAGCTCTTCTATGCAAAATACCACAAGCCACCTTGATATATACAGGCGTTAAATACATTGACGAACAAGGAAATAATTACAATTACAGCTATAGTGTTCCAGAACGAACTACATATCATGAGCTCCTTAAACAAAATATTATTGCTTGTTCTTCAGTTTTAGTAAAAAAGGAAGTTATCTTAAGATATAAAATGCAAAATGATGACCTTCATGAAGACTTTATATCTTGGTTATTAATATTAAAGGAAGACACCTATGCTTACGGTATCAACGAGCCGCTTCTAGTCTATCGTATATCAAAAACATCAAAATCAGGCAATAAAAAGAAATCTGTTTTGATGACATACAAAGTATACCGGTTCATAGGTCTTATGTTTATACAATCTGTGTATTATCTCTGCTTCTACATGTATCGTAATTATGTGAAATATAAGAATATTCAAAATTCATAATCTGCATATAGCTATATTGATAGTTCTAGCACAAAAAATTAAAAATAAGTTACAATACCTAAGAAAGAATTTATGGATAATTATGTTATATAGCAACTAATTTTATTGAATGGTAACACTTTGAGAAAAATATTATATTACTTAAGTCAATTTTTGGAACTAAAATATTATTTATATCACAGGATTTATTTGCCAAAACAACTCTACTCCATTTATCTAAGCATAATCATTCTTACGTTCTCTTGTATCACCTTTTCTATTTAAAACCTCAAGTGCAATTATGTTTTCGTTTGATATTCCCAAGGTTGCAGATAGCGCTGTAAGAACACGCCGCGTATAAAATAAAATTCTTATGTCCAACAATAATGAGTGATTGTTTACATAAAATAAATTAAAAAGCAGTTTGTCTTTGAATTCTGTGCCATATTATCCCATATTTTAAGCATGATATGTAAGTTTGGTCTTCACCAGTGTTATACATTTATTCAGTGATGTTTTTGATTACTTCATATAAGCTCAAGTCTTTCAGGCCATGGACGTATATGAATCATATTACCATTCAAAAAATAAAACAGTTTATGAACTTCATTCAGTTTGCATTGTCTTAAAAAAATGTCCCAGCTTCGCTATTATGTTATCGTCAATTTTTGCAAACTCTACGCCTGTTTTTCACTTTGCTTTTTCTATCATTGTTTGAGTTGGATACTATTTTAGAAACTGAACCCATGTTCGTGCGATTATCAAAATAGTACATTTCCAAGCATTTACAACCTCATTCAATAGTAATTTTGGGGAGAAAGAGTATTTGGATTTAATAAAAAAATCGTTTTTAAGTTTTTCTATAGATGCATAATCACTATTTCATGAATTTAACTTACAAGTATCTTTCTATAGTTAAAGTAGTTGATGAAAGAAGTTTCCTCAATAGTTTCGCCAATCCTTTGGAATCAGAACAAGAAAGATGAAACTGATTTATGTCAAAGATTTATCCTCATCCAACCACCTCTGATACTCATCAAATCCAATATTCCCACTCCTGCAATCCTCACGCATAGAAGTCGCCATGTCAGACCAATCACAAAACTCAGCTTGAGTTATGCGATCAGTCCTAAGCTTAGACCTCAAACGATTATAAGCCCTATGATGAACCTTGGTGATGGGGTCATTCTTTTTCTTTTGGTCATACACGCGTTTTGGACCGATTTTATCACAAGGCTTGCTTTCGCCATCCTTTATGCGATTGCAATATTCAGAATTGGAACGCATTTTTGGAATGAAATAATGACCGCAGTACTTACATTTCTTAATTACAATATTATTTGCTAGCATATGATAAGTTTCAAGCTTAATCAAATCACCTAAGTGCTGAATAGGGTTAATAAGAACATAAGTTGACTTTTTTTCAATTATCAATTTCTTGACCTCATCTTTGTCATCTGTTTTGGGATTAATCTCAGGGAACCGTACAAGCATAGTTTTAAACGAACTTTCAAAATAAATAGCATCATCACGATAATAATTCAAATATAAAAATCTTTGCAAGGGGGTCATATCGTCTTGATTAACATCGGTCATTAGTGTAGCTTCTAAATCCTCTTCGAATAACAGCTTCTGTGCCTTTATTTCAAGTAAAATTAATTCAACAGCAAGCTTGAATGCACATATGTAATGTTCTTGTGAGTCATCTTTACTTTTAGCATGTTTACATAATTGAGAGTAAATAGAATGCATTTCAGAAATCTCTTCATTAAAGTATAAGCAACCATATTCTATAACACCACTTAAATAGGGTAAACCATTTTTGATAAACCTATCGATAATATCTTGATTTGTAGCTTTATCATATCGTTCAAAAGGATATTCGTATAAAAACAACAGTAAGTTCTTTGTGTAAAAATGCAGATAGACATAATCCTTGTCAATAACATTTGCAAGATCTTCTGACTTGTCGAAAAATTCCATGGATTCCTCATCATCTTCGGAAAATGCTTCTTTACAAGAATGTAATTCTAGTATTTTCTCATATCCCTGACGAATATAATCTGAAGACAGGCATACAAAATTCAATAGCTCTTCTCCTAAGCCATATTCGACTTCCGGAAAAATGTTATGTTCATTTAAATCATAATATAACATTATTGTATTATCTTTTATATGTGCATTTATACCCATAATACTCTCCAATAATTCATATTTAGCAAGAATGACAAATTGCGATATTTGCAATTACTCATAACTTGCTTGAATTATTTACCATTATAATATAACATACCTAATATAGCAAGAATGATAAAACAATATTATTGTCATACAAGTGTCATACAAAGCTATAAAAAATACTACCTCCAAATTAGATATGCACAATACAGAGTGATATCTTGACTGTGAGGTTTGCACCTTAATAAATGAATATGGGAGACTATATGAGTCAAACAAATCAGAAAGAGTTTAGAGCAGGACTGTATATAAGACTATCAAGAGAAGATGGTGACAAAGGGACAAGCGATAGTATTCTCAATCAAGAGAAGATGTTGAAAAACTTTGTAGAGGAAAAAGAAGGTATAACATTTGGGAATTGCTACATTGATGAAGACTATACAGGCACAAATTTCAAACGTCCTTCTTTCCAAAGAATGATGAATGATATAAAACAAGGAAGGATAAACAGTATTGTTATCAAAGACTTATCACGCTTTGGTAGAAACTTTATTGAGAGCAGCAGATACATAGAAGATATTTTACCAAATCTTAATTGCAGATTCATATCAGTACTCGATAATGTAGATAGCTATGAAAATCCTGAAATCAACACTGACCTGTTGCTAAGACTCAAGAACCTAATCCATGATAATAACAGCCAAGAGATATCCAAGAAAGTAAGAGCAGTCAAAGATATGCAACGTAGAGAAGGTAAGTATATATGTCCTTTTGCCCCATATGGATATGTAAAAGATCCTAATAATAAGCATAGATTAATAATTGATGAAGATGCGGCACATAATGTCCGCAATATATTCGATTGGTATTTAAAGGGTATGGGTATGGTAAGAATAGCGGAGAAGCTTAACAGGTTAGGCATTTTATCGCTTAGTGAGTATAAGAAAAGGACAGGAAAGAATATAAATCTTAAAAACAAAACTAATAGCTGGTATCCAAATGCTATCAGACATATATTATCAAACAAAGCATACATTGGTGCTCTTGACCAGAAGAGAGTAACAACCAGAAACTACAAGGACAGAAAATTAATTCGCCTAAAAGAAGAAGACCATATTATTGTCTACGATACACATGAACCGATAATTGAGAGATACAAGTTCAATAATGTGCAGGAAATGATTAAAAGCAAAGGCCCAAGAACCGCACCTGGTCGTCAAAAACTTTATCTCTTTTCAGGATTTCTAAGATGTGCTGATTGTGATAGTTCAATGATAAGAAGTAATACGGTTTCAAAAGGAAAAAATTATA
>JAGLOK010000149.1 GCA_023139005.1 Clostridiales bacterium
GAATAATTCATATAGATATTATGATATAGAAAAGTTTGAAGAACTAGACTTCATTCGATATATGAGATATCTCAACATCTCTATAGCAGACATCAAAAAGATAATGGCAGAAACAGATATAACATCATACAAAGACACATTGAATAAACAGCTTACTAGTATTGAAGAGGACATCAACAAATTAAAAGCCATCAAAGGGAAGATAAACCAACGTCTATCAGACGTTGAACTTGTATCAGACAAATCAAAAATAAATATTATAGAAATCAAGAAAATTGATAAGAGATATGCATTTCAAATCATCGCAAAAATAGAAAATGATGAGGAACTAAACTTTGCACTCAGCAGTAAAGGGAGAGAATTAAAAAGCAATTCATTAATCATTGGTAATGTGGCAGTTACAATCAGTCGTGATGATTTAAGAAGTAAGAAATATGGTATATATAATGGGTTATTAATTTTCAATCATGATAGTAAAGCAAAGCAAAATATCATTATTAAAGAGGGATTGTTTTGCTGTAAACGATTTCAGGGAGGGCACTCTGATGCAGCGGTTCACTATAAAGATATGTATGAGTATATTCATAGCAATGGATACGCTATATCAGGATATGCAATAGAGAGAACTTGTGCGAATCATATGATATCGAGTAATATAATGGACTATGTGACTGAGATTCAAATTCCAATTGAAAGGCTGTGATAGTATGTTAATCTTCTAATAAAAAGTTCATAGTAACTTAAAGATCAAGCTAGACTATATTTGCAATCACTTTTTCTCTCATGTCGCTATCAATATCAATACCTGTACCCTCAAGAGCCCATAAAACAGCGCCGGTAACAGGTGGAACTTTCAAAAGTGTAAAAGATAATTCATTGTCTATTCTGCTTCTGATTGCACTTTTCATTGACTCAATCATCGTTGGATTCTCACCTTTTACATAGACGGAGCCCGCCATTATGATATAGATTGGATTATCATTATTAAATTCTAGATTATGTATTACACCACATATAGATTGACCCAATTGTTGACCGATAAACTTCAATAAATCAATAGCTACTTTGTCTTTTTGATTAGCTGCTAGAAAAGCAATTTTGTTGAGTTCTGCAAGAGAGATCTCTCCATTTTCTAACTTTAAACTGATTGCATCAGCATATTCTGAAGATTCTTTGATTTCAAGCTCATCAAACAACATATCCTTCATTATGGTTGGTTTGCCACATTGATACATGGAGGCGTATACCTTGCTGGCAACTAAGGTGCCGATAGAACTTGCTCCAGCATAGTCTCCACTAATTAGACCAATTCCCCCAACTTGAATATAATTGCCTTTTTGATCGATGCCGGTACATGTGGTTCCGGTTCCGTTGATGGAGCAAATCCCTGT
This sequence comes from Clostridiales bacterium, assembly GCA_023139005.1. GTDB lineage: Bacteria > Bacillota > Clostridia > Christensenellales > UMGS416 > JAGLOK01. The sequence continues at coordinate 1,392 of JAGLOK010000149.1, forward strand.
ACCATTCGGGCTGCCTGCCTTGATACCTAAGTATCCATCGTTATAAAGGCCAAAATCCTTAACACCGATTCGTGTGAGTATATTGCTTATGATTCGATGTTGATCTTTTGTATCGACGCCACCTAATCCCACTACAGCATACGATATATCAGAAACAGTCAGGTTGCTATCGTTCATTATTTTGTTGATTGAATTGGTTAGTTCATTTTCAAGACCTATATACCCAGTTTCATAGCTTTCGTGATTTCCTCTATTGCCGTGTAGAAAAGCAACTTTATTGCCTTGTGTATCGTACAGTGCATAGTGTGTCTTCGTACCACCACCATCAACACCTAAAACATATGTTGTCATACATACTCCTATTTTAACTAAACTGTGGAAGATTTGCTTTATTGGCTTCGAGCATTTCATCTAGTGCTGCTTTAAGCTTTGTATAATCACTAACTAGGGGATGGATTAATAATGCTGTAATTGCCTCATTATAATCACCATATAATCCTGCTTTTACCGTATGCTTTTCATATGCTTTGACTGTTCTCATCATCTCGATGATGTGTTGGTTTTTGAAATCATCAATCTTAACAGGATGAGCACCTGATGCATTAATGACACAATTTATTTCTAATACATCGCTATCATCCATAAAGTCTACAGCGCCATCATTGCGTACATCAACTGTGTGTACTTCATTTTTATCATTGGCGATTGCACTAATTAGCGAAACTGCAGCATCAGAATACAGATGGCCACCACGTTGGTTGAGCATATCGGGCTTTTCTACAATGCTTTCATCTTGATACATTTCAAAGAGCTCTTTTTCAAGCTCCATACATACTTCACCTCTGCATTTTTCCTCTGACTTCTCATGTGCAAGTTGTGCATCCGGATAATAGAAATACTGCAGATATGTGTTGGGAATTGCGCCAATACTATTGATTAGATCTCTATCAACAGGGACATCATGAACGTTTTTCATACTGGAAAAATCCAAATTACCTTTTAGTAACTCTGGTAGAACATCCTTGTCGTTGTGTATAATTTTTGATATCCAGCTAAAATGATTAAGACCGATATATTCGATGTTGACATCTTTTGCATCCTTAGGCAAACGATCCATAGCGTCCTTTTTCATACTAATAGGAACGTTACATAGACCCATCATCTTCACATTGGTATAGTTTAGTAAATACTCGGCGATAATGCCTGATGGATTCGAGAAATTGACAAACCATGCATCTGGGCAGTATTTCTCTATATGCTCTGCAATCACTTTCATATCAGGAATTGTTCTCAATGCTTTCATGAAGCCACCGATCCCAGTAGTTTCTTGGCCGATTAAATCATACTTCAGAGGAATCGTCTCATCAAGTATCCTTGCCTGCATCTTACCTGTGCGAATCTGACCCAAAACAAAATCCACGCCTTCAACTGCTGTTTTTAAATCGGTTGTGATGATAATATTTGTATCCATACCTGAATGTACTACCATACGTTTAATCATTTTGGATACTATTTCTACACGAGATGCATCGATATCCATTAACCTAAGTTCTTTAAGATTAAGCTCGTTTTGTCTGTTGATAAATCCTTCAATAAGCTCCGGTGTGTATGAACTACCGGCACCGATAACTGCGATCTTTAATGGCTTCATTTGAATCTCCTTATCTGTTTTTTCTTAATTGTATACTCAGTCTTGCAATATAATTTCGCATGACAATTACAATATTAATAATAAGGCATTTAAATAGAGTTATCTTCATTTATATTATGAAAACTAACACTATCTTACTTTTTTCTATATTGTGATGGGGAAAGATCAGTATATTTTTTGAATATTCTATTAAAATTGGATAGGGCTTTGAATCCACAGATTTGACTTATTTCAATTACTTTCATATCAGTCGTAGTTAGGAGCTCTTTTGATTTAATAATCTTTTTTCTCAATATAAAATCAATAGGAGATAATCCGGTGTACTGCTTAAAGAGGCTAGAAAAGTATGAAATACTCAAACCGGATACTTGGGACAGTTGCTCTAGTGTGATTGAGTCGAGGAAATTATCATTTATATATTCAAATGTGTTTCTTAGCTTTCCTGTTTCGTTTGCATCTGTTAAGCGTGGTGTTTGATCATCCATGTTAAAGCAGCGAAGAATGACTGTCATTAGCTTTAGCAATAAGGATTTTATCATGAGTTTGTATCCGTGTTCTTTTGCTAGATACTCTTGTTGTATCTCATTTAGGATAGCGATTATTTGGCTGCTATACGGATTATCTGAACTTATTTTGTTGCTATAGTTGTACTCAACTTCGATAAATGGTCGTAGATACTCATAATCCATAACACTATTGCCATTTGACCATAGGAGGTTTGGGTGAAACATGGTGACCTGCATTATTAGATCATTATCATCATATGCCAAATGAATTTCATCATTGTTGATTAAAAATACGTCACCTTGCTGGAAATCATAATGATGTCCGTTGATAATGTATTTTCCACTACCTTGCTTGATATAGCAAAGCTCCAGCTGTGGATGCCAATGCAGGTGGGTAGAACTTTCATGGACACCATAACTGTCTTCGATTGAAAAATCAAACTCAGTATTTTGATTAGTTATAAATTTGTTGTTTTTATTTCTAGATGTACTCATCGAACCACCATATTCATTGATAGATGAATTATAACATAAGAATATTCAAAGCAACAGTTACTTAGGTATGGAGATACTAGTAGATCTGGGAGAATAACGCCGTTATACATGATAGGGAGGGGTAATTGTAATAGCTTTACCTTTTATAAAAAAGGAATTCAACATGATATGTTAAATATCTTAAGACAGTACAAGTATAATGACTAAAGCAAGTAAAAAAAGAGAATAATATTGACAGAATATCTGTGCTGATATATAATCCAACAATAACTTACTTAACAAAAGTAAGTAATGTAGAAATGCAGAGAAAATATCAACATACAGTAACTGAATGGAGAACTAAAGTATATGAAACACCTATCTACCTTAACACCAACGGATATGAGAAATATCAATAGAACAGCTGTGTTGGAATTATTAAGAGAAAAAGGCCCCATATCAAAATCATATATTTCAGAAGAATTAGGCATAAGCCTGCCCAGTATACTTAGGATTACTGATGGACTCATTACAGAAAAACTGGTAAGAGAAACCGGTGGATCTGAATGGAGCGGAGGTAGACCTCGAACTTTAATTGAATTCAATACTACTGAGCAATTGACTGTAGGCATAGATCTGGGCGGAACAAAAGTGTATGGTGCAGTTACGGATTTAGGTGGTTCAATACTATTTGATAAGACCATTCATAGACATAACTCTATCGGTGAAGAAAGCTATGAAATTGTTGTCGATTTGATAAAAGAATTGATTGATTATACCAATAATACAGGTAAAGATTTACGTGGAATCGGTATTGGAGTGCCTGGAGTTACAGAACACAGAACAGGTAAAGTAATCCATGCACCCAGTCTTGAATGGATAGACTTTTCACTCAAAGAAAAACTTGAAGAGCAATTCGGTATACCAGTTGTAGTTGACAATGATGTGAATATGGCAGCACTGGGAGAAATGTGGTTTGGTCATGGACAAGGAGTATCAAACCTTGCATTAATGTCCATAGGGACAGGAATTGGCATGGGACTAATCTTGAATAACACACTTT
>JAGLOK010000015.1 GCA_023139005.1 Clostridiales bacterium
ATAGCGAAAGGAGCACACAATGGGGCATATTAAGAGGTTTCAGTTAATTAAATAGTGGTGAAGTAAGTAGATAGGCAACGCTTTTTTTACTTACCTTCGTTTATCCTTTCGCAAAATTAGCATATTCACATCATGTAGCTTTTAAAGGCTGTAATATTTGTATCAGCAGGCTATATTTTAGTCTATTTACTATTTCATTTTTGCATAAAGTGATAAGCATCGACTCAAAAATGGAGTATTAATGTTGAATACAAACTATAAAATAACCACATTAGGAATCTTTGCACATGCCAATGCAGGCAAGACAACACTGACAGAACAAATACTAAAAAAGACAAATGTAATTTCGACAGTTGGGAGAGTAGACAAAGGAAGCACGGTAACAGACTCATTGGAAGTCGAAAAAAACAGAGGAATAACAATTAAATCTTCCTATGTTACATTTAACTTAGGTGATACCAAAGTGCAGCTAATAGATACCCCCGGTCATGTAGACTTCTCAGCGGAGGTGATACGAGCAATCAATGTACTTGACGTTGCAGTGCTTGTAGTTTCGGGAGTTGAGAAAGTTGAAGTTCAAACGAAAGTCATATGGGATATGCTCGAAAAACGAAACATTCCCACATTTATCTTCTGCAATAAGCTCGATAGAATCGGAGCAAGCTACGAAGATACATTGAGCAGAATAGGTAAAGTTTTATCAAAAAAAGCAATCCCTTTTAACAAAACAGATGAAGCATTGAATATAACTAAAGTAGACAAAGAAGTGTTAGCAGAAGCGTATTCCAACTGTGACGATGACGTATTATCATATCTATTGGATAATTCAGATAAGGAACTTGATGCGGATTGGTTTCATGAAGCAACATGCAAATTAATTAGTAAGCGAAAGATATTTCCAGTCTTTGCAGGCAGTGCATTGAAGGACATTGGACTCGATGAGTTTTTGAGCGCTTTGAAAGAATACATACCATTTAAAGAAATAATCAGCTCAAATAACATCGAAGATTTTTCAGGTTATGTGTATATGGTTCGGATTACGGATAAGCATAGATTGACCTATATCAAGATTCTCTCAGGATGCATGAAAAACATGATGCACATAAATCAAAATAACAAAGACTATAAAATTACTGCATTAATGAAAATCGTAGGTAATGACAAAAGGAAGTGCGACAAGGTGTATCAAGGAGAGATCGCACTTGTAGTCGGGTTGGATGCTGCAATCGGAGAGATCATAGGGGAGAATCATGATGCAGCGACCAACATCTTCAACCTCAACCCAATGTTTCGCGTAGATGTCATCCCACAAGAGAACGAAGGTATTGATAGATTAAGAAAAGCGCTACAATTTATGAATCAAGAAGACCCCTTGCTCAATCTAAAATATAACAACCGATCAAAAAAGTTTCAGATTGATCTAATGGGGGATTTGCAGGGAGAAAGCATCATCGCGTTGCTTGGTGAAAAGTATGGCGTAAGGGCTTGTGTTTCAGATGCAAAGATCATTTATAAAGAAAGTCCAAAAGCCAGGGGATTTGGAGAATCATGTTATACAGGCTTTTCATATGTTGCTGTGCGTGTTCTTCCACAAGAAGAAGGCTTTGGAGTTATCGTTCGTTCAGATGTTTCAGAGAGTGAATTACATAAGAAATACATAGCTCAGGTGTTGCGGTTACTTCGGAAATATTTAGAAAGTGGTTTATACGGTTGGGAAGTGACGGACCTCATTGTAGAGCTTTGTTTTGCAGATTGGGACAATGTCGTATCGAAGCAACTTCACTTTAACATCGCGGCCCCGATCGCACTTGCAAGAGCTTTAAAAAAAGCAGGAACAAAGCTGTTGGAGCCAATAATGAGTTATGAAATAACATTTGATAACATCTATTATAATTCGATAATGGCTGCAATTATCAGTTTCAAAAAGACGTATACCAACATCATCAATTTAGATGATGATATAGTCAAAATAATTGGAGATGCATATATATCGGAGATCAACTTCCTCTCAAAAAACTTAAAGAGAATGACAAGTGGCGATGCAACCCTCAAATACTATCAAAATGGATTTTCTAAAGCCGATGATAGCAAAATTGTTAAAAATGAAGTAATTGCTGAGTATAATCCGTTTAATGTAACTGATTTTCTAGAAAAAATGGGCGGAAGTAAAATAAACCTTGATAGAGGCCTATAGAAAACAATTTAATTATCGCACTACTTCCGTATCCGGATAATACGCATGCCATGCAAACCACATCACGTCAAAGTATGTGAGTGGTGAAAGTGCAGTACCTACATCTTCTGATGTACCAAGTGGTGTCCATACAGCATTGTGCTGATCTTTGATTTGTCCTTTCTCGTATGAGAATTGTAGCATCTCTGCATCAAACACACGCACGACTTTGAGCTGTTCATCGTAGAACGCGACAGCTTTTATGTCGCTGATTGTAAAATTTACAACATTTTGATTTTCAACAAGTAACGGATCAAGTGCCAAAACGTAATCTTTGTACTTTACACCAACGACTACTTTCTTCTCGGAGAATGCACCATCATTTTCATTCATAATTGGAAACATAATCTCTTCGCTTTGGTAGTAGGAGTCTTCGTATGCAAATTCATATGAACCATACGGATCAAGGAAGTAGTCTCGCTCATAGCCTGTATCTAATGAAAGTACTTGTGCACTGTCGTATGTTGACTTCACATCTTCCCAGTTTGCCCAGTGAATGGGATGTGTTGCGAGTGTTACCCCTTCAAGTTGATTGTTAATTCCGATACCTAGTATCTGTGGGATGTATGAATCGGTGTCCCTGTCATACATCAAGAGATTGGAGTTAATCAGCTTTCCTGATGTGCCATAGGTATTGTCTTTATGATTTGCAACATCGCCAAGGTAGCAAATAGCAGACCCTGTGAGCGGACAGTAGGTGACAGAGATTGCCTCACCATCGATGGGTTCATTGACAATCTCATGCCAGATCAATATCTTTTGCGGGTAAATATATACCCCGTCTTTTGCTTCATAAACAAATACCTTCGACTTATCAACTAAGAAAGCATCTGCTTGCTCAATGGATACATATTTGGGCGCATCAATAGGCGCTATAGAATCCTTCTGAAGAGGTGTACTCACGATATTTTGATTGTAGTCACTATAGTTGATTTGCAAAGGCTGTGCTGTAGGGATTATTTGTTTTACAACATTTGTATCCTTACTTGTTCGTATATCCGAGTATATGATATATATCATCAAAGCAACTAGTATAATAAGCACTGTGATGATTATGATTACTATTGGTTTTTTCATTGTTATACTCCATATGTTTGTGTCTTCCCCTATCCTCACTGAAGGAGTTTTATCTCTATATAAATTATATAACAGTAAATACTAATATCATACTGATTAAGTCAGAATTAATTGATTGTTAACAATATTCTTCGTTCTATTTTTTGACTTGATGCAATTCGATGAATATACTAGACGTTTTTTAGAACATAATACATCAGAAGATATATTAATAAGCTCAAATTACTGTGTCACTATAAATGAAGTAACTTCAAAAGAAACTGCTCTTCGTTACAAATCATGTATTAAAGAATTTCTCAATTCCAATCTCCCCTCCGCAGAGGATTAATCAAAACTAAACGTTTCCAATTGTCCATTGAGAAAATTCGCAAAGCGGATTTCCTCATCGGGACTTGATTTATGAGTTTTGCGAACAAAACTTGCTACAGATGAACTAATACAGAAACTAAGATGGCATACAGGATATATTGAAGTACGCAGTACTTCGAGAAACTCCTGTGCCATTTACAAAAGCTTTTCATTCTCAATTTGCATCAAGGCAAATGGAATGAATAAAGTTCTCCCACCGACATGATGTAATATCTATCGCCACGTTAGTGGAGTCCTGCACGGCAGTGTGAAACCCCCATTCATCGCAGATGAACACTCGTCCGGTAGGACGCCCCCCCTCTCCACGGCAGTGGGAAATTCTATTACACAAAACATAAATGACTTCTTCGGACATGTGCCGTAGAAGTCTGTAACAAGTTTTTATTCGCACTTAGCAAGCGGAATTTAAAAAAATGCACGAACATTTACGATTGTGAGTTTTTTTTAAATTTCAAGACAATCGATTTGAATTCTCTTTATTCGAATCGAAAGTTCACTTATTATTAATAAATAAACCATATTACTGTTATAATAGTATGAGATAAGTAATATAGTACATTTAAAGGATCTGCTTATGAAGAAGATACTCATCGCTGATGATGAAATGAGAATACGCGTACTGCTGAACGACTTTCTATCGCGCGAAGGCTATGATGTGAAGGAAGCAGACAATGGTGCTCAGGCTGTAGAGCGAGTCAAATCAGAACACTTTGATTTGGTGGTTCTTGATGTCATGATGCCTGTTATGGATGGACTAGAGGCATGCATAAAGATACGCAAAATCTCTGATGTTCCCATCATGATGTTGACTGCACGCAGCGAGGACATTGATGAGCTTGCAGGCTTTGACATGGGGGCGGATGACTATGTCACAAAGCCTTTTAACCCAATCACACTAGTTGCTCGTATCAATGCACGACTCAAAAAATCTGGCGATAGCACGTTGAAACGATTTGGAGACATTGCATTGTCGCACAATGAGCATATGGTATATATCAACGATGACTCTGTGGAGCTGTTGCCCAAGGAATTCATATTATTGGAGTACTTGATTGATAATCATGATATCGTCCTATCAAGGGAGCAGATATTAGATGCAGTATGGGGAATGGACTACCCAGGCGGCGATAGAACGGTGGATTCACACATTAATCGACTGCGATTAAAGCTCGGTCCATACAGGGATATGCTCAAGACTATTCGCGGTATGGGCTATAAGTTAATGAAGATACTGGAATGATGCAACAAGGAGAACAATGAAAAAATCCATCAGAAGAAGACTATTTATGCAAATCATGCTGGTGTTATTGATATTTATCGTCTTTGCACTGCTTTCCAATACCATTTTAATCACACCGTTTTACAACATGGCTAAGAAAAGGAGATTGATTGAAATGGTAGAAATAATGAATTCTTTCGATGGAGAATATGAAGAAAATGTAGAAACAATATATGATATTGAAGAAAAACTCGATGCAAGAATACTCATATACGACGATGATACTGTTATCTATCTCTCTACGGGAAGAGTCATCCAAGGACAGTTTATAAGCGATTTCAAACCGGTCCCAAGAGGGAAGAATGCAATGACCGGATCTGATCACATGAAAAAACCAAGGAGTATTCTGATTAATTCAATACCGAAAATCATTGATGAAAGCAGATTGGATGAAATCAATAGCAACACAACGATCTTAACGTTTACTGCGATGGATCGCTCCAAATACCTATACCTTGAAACAGTGCTAGACGATGGAACATACATGAATGTTGTTGTTGAAATGCAGTCTCTAACCGAGGCCATCCGCATATTCAACGTCTTCTTGAGCGCATCTGCAGTTATTTACATGTTGATCGCCACATATATCTCATACTTAATGTCAAAGAAATTTGTTGAACCCATTCAAAATATGAATGCAGTCACCAAGAAGATTGCTGCACTTGACTTTTCAGACAGTGTGGAGATCAAAACACAGGATGAACTAAAAGAGCTGGGCGACAATATCAACACACTGTCGGTCAACCTTGAAGACACAATCGAAGAGCTTACCCATGAACTGCAAAATGCACGTCGCCTTGAAAAGTTGCGCAAAAACTTTGTATCAACCGTATCTCATGAGCTAAAGTCTCCCATATCCTTGTTGCAAGGGTATGCAATAGGACTTACAAGCGATGTCTGTAAAGAAAAAGAAAAGCGTGACTATTATGCAACGGTTATTGCAGAGGAAAGCGAGCATTTAGGTGAGCTTGTAAATGAACTAATGGATTTGACTCAACTAGAAGCAGGCTACATCACTTTGCATAAAGAAGAGTTTGAAGTGTCAGACTTTCTATCAGGAATTCTGGAAAAATACAAAGCTGCAAATCCCGATATCAATATAAAATACTTAAAACCTTATCCAAAACTACAAGTAGAAGGGGATATCAAGTTATTAGAACGCGTTATGTCAAATTACCTTTCAAATGCAATCCGTCATGTGGATGACAAAAAGCTCATTGAAATTGAATCATTACTTAAAGATGATCATGTTGAAGTATCAGTATTTAACACAGGAGCTCATATCAAAGATGAAAGTATAAACGAGATATGGAACAGCTTCTACAGAGCAGATGATACAGGTTCAAGAAGCAAGGGAGGACACGGACTCGGGCTTGCAATTGTTAAAAACATTCAGCTTGCACATGGCATGGGCTATAGCGTTCAAAATGTAGCAGGTGGAGTTAAGTTTAGCTTTGGGATAAAGAGCAGCGGTTAAGAGTTTCTTATATTTATATAACTCTAAAAGACAATTATCAATCAAGCAGATAATTGTCTTTATTATTATAAATTTTTAATTGCAAACTAAGATCATTTTGAATGAATAAACAAAGCGTAGCAATATAATACTGGTATGAATAACTGGTATGAATCATTGTATGAATCATGATATATCTATTAAAGTATTAGTATGTTAAGATAAAGAACAAGATATGCAATAATGTTTATACTTAAGAACTTAAACAATATGATTAATTACAGTAATTTTAGAGGTATATATGTATAAAAATCAAGACTTTTGGAAAAACTACATGGTTAAATGGTTTGGAGAAGAACTAATAGCTAAATGGGAAAATAATGTCGTTATTAAAAAAATTCCTTCAAATGATATGACCATCAATCTTGAAATTTTAGATACTGGTAATAAGAATAAACCGACTATTATTATGGCACATGGAATTGCAGGATATGCGAGGGTACTTCTGCCTTTTACTATGCCATTGTTTGAAGAGGGTTTCAATATTATATCTCCGGATTTACAAGGATATGGCTACAATGATGGACTCAAAGGAAATTTTGAATGGAACGCTCATAAAACAAACCTTAAGGATACTATAGACTATGCAAAAAAACACTATAGTGGAAAAATAATTATTGCAGGGGCCAGTATGGGAGGACCGCTTGCATATGCTACTGCTTGTGAAAAAGAAGTAGATGCTGTTATTGGATGGTGTCTTTGGGACTTTAATGATTCAGAATTTATGAAAAAAGAAACGACTACCAAACAATTTTCCTATATGTTAATACCGATTTTTAAGCTTCTTTCTAAAGTGTTTTATAAATTAAGGATTAAAACATACTCCTTAATATCATATGATACTTTAACTGCGTCACAAGAATTTAATGATCTCTTAAAAACAGATCCACAAGCAGGAACTCTCATAACACTTAAGGGTGCAATCAGCTTACTAACGCAGTCCAAACCATCAATTCCTCATGAAGATTTTACAATACCGGTTCTTACTCTTCAGCCTGAAAATGATATGATGACTCCAAAATATTATAGTGAAAAGGTAAGCTGCAAGTTTGCAAAAAATATTCATAGATATGTAGAAGTTCCAAACTGTCAACACTTTCCGTTGTCAAAGGAGCCATATATAGTATGGACAAAAGAAGTCAGTGGATTTATAAGACAGCTTTAATATCTTATTAATAATAAATGACAAGAATGAACTTAAACCCACACACACGACACTTAAAACCTTTAGAGAATAATTGAAAAAACATTCATAGTCATTCACTTATATTTATTGTATTATGTAAATTAAGGAATTAGAGTAATTAAGGTGGATATTTTTTGACAAATATCAAATCAAAAGAAGAAAATAGAAGAGATTTTATTTTAAATGGCAATCTTTATAAGATTATTTTAAAACTATCGCTCCCAATTATGTTAAGCAATCTTATCCAAACAGTGTACTCACTTACCGATACTTATTTTGTAAGCAGGATAGGCGATGAGTACGACCACGGAGAAGTCATCCCCGATGCAGACGGTAACTGGATTTCCGGCAGAACCACGATACTACAAGACTGGATACTGGTACTGGAGCGGATGTAGATGATTAAAATATATAGAGAAAGAGATATCTATGATAGTAAAAAAGATAAGTAATGATAGTGAAATTTGGCCATTAACAATTAATTATTCAGAAAATTGTTCATGGGGAGCGGGTCATAACCTTGCAAAACATATGAGGAATAATGATTTTAGTGGGTGGGAAAGGGTTTTCGTTGCATTGGATGAGTCTGTAATTGCAGGATTTTGTACTCTCTCGAAAACGGATTGCATACCCGATGTTTTCTACACACCCTACATAAGTTTTGTGTTTGTTGGTGAAAAATACAGAGGAGATAGACTTAGTGAACTACTTATAAAGACCGCTATAAATTATGCAAAATCTATTGATTTTAAAAAAGTTTACCTAGTAAGCAATAATAAAGGATTATATGAAAAGTATGGATTTACAAAGATAGAAGAAAAAAAGGATTTTCAAGGAAATCTAGAGCAAATATTTAGTATGGAGACATAAGCATAATCTATCTAATAGCATTTACCCATTGTTTTTATTCAATGCAAGATTCCCCACTAGCCATTTCCCACATAATATTGTATAGTATTACGATAAGACAGTAAAATTATTTTAAGGTGGATTATTTTTGACAAAAAGCATATCAAAAGAAGATAAAAGAAGAGACTTTATCTTAGGTGGAAATCTCTACAAAATTATCATTAAGCTTGCACTTCCCATCATGCTCAGCAACCTGATTCAGACGGTGTACTCACTGACGGATACCTATTTTGTCAGCACCATCGGGGACAATCAAGTCGCAGCCGTGGGCTTTGTATGGCCAATGATTTTTCTATATATGGCACTTGGGATGGGAATATCCATCGGTGCAATGGCGATTATGTCCCAGCGTATCGGTGCAAAGGACGATGCAGGTGCAGTAGAAGTTGCAGGACAGACTCTGAGCTTTATGTTCATCATCTCAGGAATTCTTGCACTAGTGGGATATCTAGTAGCACCTTGGCTTATTCGAGTATTGGGAGGCGAAGGCATTATCTACTCAGATGGATTGAAGTATTCACGACTAATTATTGTCGGAATGCCTATGATGTACTTCTACTTTGCATTCCAAGCCATAAAGCAGGCAGAGGGAAATATGTTGACCCCGATGCTGATATTGGTGGGCTCTGTAGTTTTGAATATGATTCTTGATCCGTTGTTTATCATTGTATTTAAGTGGGGTGTAGAAGGCGCAGCGCTAGCTACCACACTATCACGTCTAGCTGCTGTAATTGTCGTAGTAATAATAATATGGAAAAACAAGAATAGCAGAATCCACGAGGCAATCAAGCATCTGAAGCTTAAAAAAGACGTCGTCATGGAAATCGTCAAGGTGGGTATGCCCACAGCTATCGGACGCATGACAAGCTCCGTTGGATTTATGATAATGAATATGTTCGTCATCTCCTATGGCGCGCATATCATGACAGCCTTTGTATTGGGCAATCGCATCACATCGTTGGTGATGATGCCGGCGTTCGGTATCGGAAGTGCTACAACTACGATTATCGGACAGAACATGGGTGCAGGCAATTTATCGCGCTGTAAGGAAACACTCAAGAAAACACTTGTCACCTCCGTTGGCATCTCGCTTATCGGAATGGCTTTGATCTATATATTTAAATCAGGGATTATTGGAATATTTACAAGCACAGAGGCGGTATTGACCTCAGCTAAGAAGTTTACTGACATCGTTATCCTCACGCTACCACTGATGGCCATCTTCCAAGTCATGAGCGGGTTCTTCATCGGAACCAAGCACACCACCACATCCATGACTGCAGACATTGCACGTCTATGGGTATTTCGCATACCCATGATTATCCTCTTCAAGTACGTTTTCCACATGGATGAATATGCGATATGGTATCCCATGATTATATCCAATCTATTAACATGTATTATCTTAACCATTGTCTATGCAACCAAAAGATGGCAAACACCACCGAGGAAGTGGAAACTCCCGTTCAGGAAAAAGGCATCCATTGTAGAATAAAGAAGCAATTCGATGTTTTAATAAGTTCATAGTTTGTTTATAATGCTGTCAAATATGTATTATAAACTTATTATAGTATAATAATATAAATGAACACACCCGATTTTTTGGAGGTATGAAATAATGAAGAAATGGTTAAAAACGACCATCATATTGGTAGTGATTACAGTGCTTATAGTAGGCGGCGTAGTAATTAGCAATATAGTCAAAGCAAGAAATGAAATCAAGGTTAAGTATGATGTTACGCCCGCATTGGCAACGGTCGGTGTCAATGACATGGGGCTATATATATCAGCAAGTGGCAATCTGCAAAATGCAGATGATGTCAACATCAATACACAAGCTTATGGCAGGGTACTTTCTGTGGATGTTGAAGCGGGACAAAGCGTCACCGAAGGTGAAGTGCTTGCAACGCTTGATGATGAGACACTGCAAGACGATATTACCACACTGGAGGAGAGCATTTTTAACAAAGAGCTTGAAATCAGCACCGGTGTATTCAGAGATGATACATACTATATCAAGTCACCCATCGCAGGCGAGGTCAAAGACATCAAAGTAGAAGAAGATGATACGGATACCGATGTCAATGAAGCAAGTGACATCGCAGATGTGATGAATGAATATGGATATTTGGCACTAATATCATCTGATGATATGATGTACATCGTCACAGAGGACACAGCAGACTTCCTGAAAGTCGGCAATGAAGTCACCGTGCGTCGCTATGGATATGACTATGATGCAGTGGTTGAAAGAAAAGAAGATGGCAAAACTTATGTGTTGGTTGAAAACGACAACATCACATTGAGCAGCAAAGTTTCCATATATAAAGATGCATATGAAGATCGCATTACAGGAATTGCGGAACTATACGATTGGGTTGTAGTTATTCCACCCATCGCAGAAGGTAGTGTATCTCGCGTAGAAGTGACCAATAACGAATCCGTTGAAGTGGGCGATGTGCTCTTTAAGGTGAAGACACGCTCACAACGGATGGTGAACCTTTATAATCAACTTGATGATCTCAAAGCAGACTTGAAAGAAAAGCAAATGATGCTGGAGCATACACAGATTACAGCACCGGTTGACGGCATTATCAAGTCTATCGCTATCTCAGAGGAGCAGGATGTTGCCTATGAAATGTCGGCGTTTATGTTAGCTGATACTGAAACGTGGCTACTACCTGTTGCTATTGATGAACTAGATATCAATAAAATCACCGAAGGTATGATTGCTGTGGTCACAGTGGATGCTTATGAAGATGAGATGTTCTCGGGTGAGGTGGTTGGCATTTCATCAGTTGGTGTCGCACAAGGCGGTGTGACTAGCTATACTGTTTTGATTGAAGTACAAAACAATGATATCTTCAAGCTCAACATGACTGCGAATGTGGAGATAGAAGCACAATTTATTAGCAGCGCACTTACAGTACCTGCAGATGCGATCAGAGAGATGAATGGCAAGACATTTGTGGTGGTATACACCAACCCAACAGAAGCCCAAGTCAATGAAACAAAGCAAAAGCTCATTCAAGCTGCAAGCATGACAACAGCGGACATGGATATGGCTACAGTTGACTTCAAGAATATAAGCCAAGAAGATATGGCAAAGCTTAAAGCAGAGTTCAACAAAGATGGTGGCGCAAAAGGGGACAGACAAGCGCTCGATGGAAATAGACAAGCAATTGCAAATAGATCAATGGTAGAGCTTTCCATCACAGACCAACTCTATGGCAGACTGGTACCTGTGGAAGTAGGATTAATCAATGAAACTTATGCTCAAATAATATCAGGCTTAAATGAAGGCGATCAAGTGATTTTGCAGAGCACAACAAGCGTAGAAGAAACTACAAGCTTTGGAGCAATGCGTATCCCCGGAATGGGCGGCGGCAAATAGTGGTTCTTGAAGGAAGTTGGATTATAAAATGAGTGAATTATTAAAAATTGAAAATATGTATAAAATCTATGAGATGGGTTCAGAAAAAGTACACGCATTAGATGGTGTAGACATTACCATCCAAAACCATGAGTTTGTGGCTATAGTTGGTCCCTCCGGTAGCGGGAAGTCAACACTTATGAATATGATAGGATGCCTTGATACTCCAACGAGTGGAACATACCACTTGGATGGAAACGATATCTCAATGATGAACGACAAACAACTTACTATGATACGCAGACAAAAGGTTGGGTTTATATTTCAACAGTTTAATCTGCTTTCAAAGTCAACGGCTCTTGAAAATGTAGAGCTACCTGCCATGTACAATGGCGATAGCGCACACGATAGAAAGCAAAAAGCCGTAGATGCACTGACAAAAGTGGGTTTGGGCGACAGACTAAAGCACAGACCGAGTGAGCTTTCAGGTGGACAGCAACAGCGTGTTGCAATAGCTCGGGCGCTGGTCAACAATCCCCCGGTATTGCTTGCTGACGAGCCAACGGGAAACTTAGACTCAAAAAGCGGCGAGTATGTAATGGATATGATAAAAGAGCTTCACGCACAAGGAAATACCATTATACTTATCACACATGATCACGATGTTGCAGAGCATGCTCCACGTATCATTGAGATAAAAGACGGTAAGATAACATCAGATGTTAATAGAGGAGGTGCAAAGCATGAGTTTGTTTGAAGCGATACTATCAGCACTAAAAGCCATATGGGCAAACAAAATGCGTTCAGCACTTACCATGCTTGGCATCATCATTGGAATATTTTCTGTTGTAGCACTCATCTCCGTGGGCGAGAGCTCAACAGCTTCAGTTACAGACAGCATCGAGGGAATGGGTAGCAACTTAATTAATGTTATGGTTACAAACAAAAGGGTAGCGCTTGATTTAGATGATGTTGAAGAAATGATAGCACTCGATGGTGTGGGAATAGCATCCCCATCAGCAGGAAGCAATGCAACGCTTAAAAGCGGTAGTGAGAATATGGATGTTTCAATAACTGCTGTCAATAGTTACTATGACGAAATTCGTGATTATAACATGCTATATGGACGATTTATAAGTAGTAATGATGATGATAATCGTTTGCGTGTAGTTGTTATTGGCATTGATGTAGCACAAGAAATTTATGGAACACTCGATGCAGTAGAGCAAAAGATATCCATCGATGGCACAAGCTTTACAGTAATCGGTGTGCTTGAAGAACAGGGAGACTCTATGTTTGGCTCAGATGATGTGATAGCCTTGATACCGTATTCAACAGGTTCTAGGATATTCGGCGACACACAGATCAGAACCATTTATGTAAGCGCAGAAAATAGCGATTCAATAGATGCTGCAATGTCATCTCTAACAAACTATCTACTTTCAAAATCTCCCGATGGCGATACAGACGGATACAAGATATTTTCACAATCACAAATCTTAGATACTTTATCTGAAACGTCTGCAATACTTACCACAATGCTTGGAGGTATAGCAGGAATATCACTCCTAGTTGGTGGTATTGGTATTATGAACATAATGCTAGTATCGGTAACTGAGCGTACGCGCGAAATAGGCATAAGAAAGGCCATCGGCGCAACTCGTGGTAATATCCTTATCCAATTTCTAATTGAAGCGATTGTAGTTTCAGGAGTCGGAGGTGTGATTGGCGTAGTGCTTGCGAGGATAGGTGTAAACTTCATCGGAGGACTTATGGATATTCCAATGACTATCTCATCTGAAATCGTTTTGATAGC
>JAGLOK010000150.1 GCA_023139005.1 Clostridiales bacterium
CAGGATTTGTAATGGGTGAAGGTGCAGCTTTCTTGATACTTGAAACATATGAAAGTGCCAAAGCACGTGGTGCAGAAATCATTGCAGAGATTGCAGGATATGGGCAAACTTGTGATGCATATCACATTACCGCGCCTCGAGAAGACGGTGCGATGGCAGCAGCTGCTATGGAAAAAGCAGTAGAAATGGCTGGACTTAAGTTAACAGATGTAGACTACATCAACGCACATGGAACTAGTACGCCACTGAATGATGCCAGTGAAACAAAAGCGATCCATGTATGTTTTGGCGATCATGCGAAGGATTTGATGGTATCATCCACCAAGTCTATGACTGGACATCTATTGGGTGCAGCAGGAGCAGTGGAAGCATTCATTTGCGCAAAAGCAGTTCAAGAAGGATTTGTCCCTGCGACAATCGGATTGGAAAATGAAGCAGACAATTGTGACCTTGACTATGTGAAGGGAAAAGGACGTGAAATAGACGTGAAATGTACATTAAGTAATTCCTTTGGGTTTGGTGGACACAATGCTGTGTTGCTAATAAAAAGACTGGAGGACTAGATGGGACTGACATTAGAGCAAATCAAAGAAATCATACCTCATAGAGAACCGTTTCTAATGATTGATAGAGTGGAAGAATATGCACCGGGCGATTATGCAATCGCAAGAAAAGCAGTTTCTGCTAACGAATGGTTTTTCCAAGGACACTTCAAAGACTATAAGGTAATGCCAGGTGTACTTCAAATAGAAGCCATGGCACAAGTGGGTGCTATTGCGTTGCTGTCTTGTGAGGAACACAAGGGGAAGCTTGCATTTTTTGGAGGCATTAAAAAGGCGCGCTTCAGAAGAAAGGTGCTGCCTGGGGACATGTTGATTATTCATGGGAAAGTCACAGGAGTAAAGGGAAATATCGGTTTTGGTGAAGGGAAAATCCTAGTCGATGATAAAGTAGTTGCAAGTTGTGAGTTAACATTTGCACTCCAAGATCCAAAAGACGTATAATACAAAAAGACGCCTACAGCGTCTTTTTTTGTGCAAAAAAATAAAGATAGGGTATCATACTTTTGGCATTAGGAGAAATTATGAAGAAAACAGTTGCATTCATTTGCATTCACAATTCATGCAGAAGTCAGATGGCAGAAGGCTGGGCAAAAGCAATAGGCAGTGGTGTGATGAACGTTTACTCTGCAGGTACTGAGCAATATCCTGAAGTAAAAAAGAAAGCAGTGCAGGCAATGCATGATGTTGGTGTTGATATCTCAGCGCAATATCCAAAGCTATTGGATGAAATCCCAAATGAGTTTGACTATGTCATCACTATGGGGTGTGGTGTTATATGTCCGTATATTCCCTCAAAGCATCAAGAAGATTGGGGCATTGATGATCCATCTGGAGGTACTATGGAAGACTTCGTCAAGGCACGAGAGCTTATTCGTCAAAAAGTGGAGTCTCTGATTGAACACATTCAAGGAGATATCTAGAGAGTATAAGATAGAATAAACCTTATATTAAAGGTTGATTAAAAGCACATAAATGATTACACTTTTTTATTAGAATGATATATAATGTAGAACATATATTATTTACATATAGAAAATGAAGAGGTTATTGATGATTGTAGGACAATTTGGCGAAGCCTTCCCACCGATTAACGATGGGGTTGCCCAGGTAGTAAAAAATTATGCCTATTGGTTAAACAAGAAGTATGGCAAGTCCTATGTGTCTACCTGCAATGTACCTAATGTAGTAGATGACTACCCATATGAAGTATTGCGTTTTCGCTCTCATAGGCTAATATTCAAGCATGATTATAGAATAGGTATACCTAGGTTAGATCGCGCTTTCTATAAAAACATTATCAATATCAAGTTTGATATTGTGCATGCACATTCTCCCTTTGCAGCAGGTAAATTGGCACTGGATATTGCAAAACGTCAAAACATACCCTCTGTGATGACCTTTCACACCAAGCTAAAACAAGACTTCAAAGCAATCGTCAAATCATCTTTTATTGCAGATAGGATGATTGATATCGTAATGAAACAATATAGCAATGCAGAAGATGTGTGGACAGTCAGCGAAAGTGCAGTGGAGACGATGCGAGAATATGGTTACAAGGGACCTGTATATGTTGTTGAAAACGCATGTGACTTTGCACCGGAGAAGAGGTCAAAAGAAGCGCTAGATATGATTAATCATCTGTATCACATACCCGAAGATGCAGTAGTATTTGCATTTGTTGGGCAAATGATATATCAAAAAAACATAAGATTGATAGCAAAAGCTCTGAAAATCGTTCAATGCAAGGGATGTGACTTCAGGATGCTTTTTGTGGGTGTCGGGGACAAAAAGAATGAAATGGAACGACTTATCAAATCTTATAATCTTGATGATAAGGTAATATTTACGGGCAATATCCACAATAGAGTAGTGCTAAAAAATATTTATCTTCGAAGCCAAGCTATAATATTCCCAAGTTTGTATGATGTATCATCATTGGTGATTAAGGAAGCAGCTTCTGCAAAATGTCCGATGATATTGGTTGAAAATTCAACAACTGCACAAGGCGTTGTTGATATGGAAAATGGATTTCTAGTGCAAAACGATGAGAATTCATTGGCAGTAAAGATAGAGATGATTCTAAACAATGAAGATATTGCAAAAAAAGCCGGTGAAGGTGCGTTCAAAACGCTCTATATCAGCTGGGAGCAATCTGTAGATAAAGCATACGAACGATATCAATATTTAATTGACAGGAAAAAATCGAGGAATTATGCAAAAAGCTAAAAGAAAGAGAATATTGAGGTTTGTATATATTATCGGTACCATCCTCATTATTGCACTTATTGGGGTATTTGATCAAAGCTTTATGGGAATGTTTGAAGCCATGGGGCAGCTTAATCTATTCTGGTTGTGGATGGGCATCGTATGTTTGATTTGCTTCTGGATATCCGATAGCATCTTGCTGAGTCATATTACATCCTATATCCATACGAAAATTCCCTCACTACTATCTTTGAAATTGAGCATTATCGGGCTATATTATGGCGCGCTTACACCATTTGCAACTGGCGGACAGCCCATGCAAGTGGTATATATGAAAAAAGAAGACATCACCTATGGTACTGCGACATGTATAGTAACGACTAAGTTTATCATCTACGAACTATCACTATGCCTTTTTTACATTGTCGCAATGTTTTTTCGTGGTGCATATTTTTATACAAACTACAATCAAGTATTCTGGTTTACAACACTTGGATTTATAGTCAACCTCAGTGCTGTAATATTTATAATATTTGTAATGGTAAACAGAGACTTTGCAACAAGGATATGTAAAGGGTTTGTAGGCTTCTTACATAGAATCAAGATCATAAAAAGACCTGAAAAGGTATTGAAGACACTCAATACCAATATTGAGGAATTCCATGACAGTACAGATTATATCGTCAAGTATAAGTGGCAAGTTGCTATTTCTGTGATATTGTCAATCATTAATCTTGCGTTCTTATTTGCCATACCGTACTTCATCTATGTCGCGTTTGGTCATAGCGAGAAGACCATCATTGATTTGATAACAATGCAATCATTTTTATATCTTGCAGTTTCATTCGTTCCGATGCCGGGTGCAGCGGGTGCATCAGAAGGTGGATTCTACCTATTCTTCTCTGCATATTTCACTAAAGTTCCCGTGTTTGTCGCCATGTTAGTATGGCGCTTCCTGAGCTACTATACCATACTTATCGTGGGTAGCTTGCTGGTTGTCGTGGATGAAGTCATCAATTTAAAGAAACAGAAAAATGACAGTACAAATACAGAAAAATTACAATAATATAACAATAACGCTACAACTTACTACTGATTTGCATAAAAATGTAAATTATTTGTGCAAATCGCTTGAAATAACAAAAATTGATTGTATAATATAAATAGTAACTTATGGGGTGGTTACTAGGGTGAAATACGTATACATTTGAGGGTACTATGAAACAATTCTTCGGCACAGTTTATTTAGTCATGTTACTAAAACCTATTGTTAATATTTTAACAAACGATCTTAGTGAGTTGCGCGTATGACTAGAGACTATAGTTATTATCCGCTGACATATCCACAACAGAATATTTTTAAAACAGAGACAGCTTATCCAGGCACTACTATTGGGCTTATTACGGCAACCATGAGAATAAAAGATGATGAGCTAGATATTGAGTTAGCTGATAAAGCTATAAATCTAATTATTGAACATAATGATAGCCTAAGAGCACGAATAACAATGATAAATAGAGAGCCCAGACAATATTTTACTGATTATAAATACAAGAAATTGGAAGTTGTTGATTTGATAGGTAAACCTATTCAAGAGCTTTATGATTTTGATTTATCGCAAACAAAAACTCCGTTTCAATTAATGGATAACCAGTTGTATAAATTCGTATTATTAAAAATAAATAAGAATGAATTTGCTGTTTTTCTTAAGATACATCATTTGATATCAGATGGTTGGTCTACAGTAAGAATAGGTAATTATATTCTTGATTATTATGAGAAATTGCAAAATGGTATAGAAATAGATTTTGAAAAAACACCTTCTTATAACGAATATATAGTTACAGAATCACAGTATTTGTCTGGAAATTTGTTTCAGAAAGATAAAGAGTTTTGGGCAAAGAAATTTGAAAACATTAATGAACCATCAATAATAAAACCCAGAAAATCAAGTCTCGTAAGAATTGATGCAAAACGTCGAACTTTTGTATTACCTAAAAAGCTTGTAAGCCTCTTAAGACAATATTGTAAAGAAACAAGAACATCGATATTTGCAGTGATTATGTCTTCATTTGCTATCTACTTGAATAGAACAACTCATAAAAACAATATTTCTATAGGAACACTTGTATTGAATCGTTCTACTAGAAGACAGAAGAATACTGTGGGGATGTTTATTTCAACAGTTCCGATTTGTGTAGAGTTTGAAAGCGATATGAATTTTATAGAGTTTAACAAGGCTTTAACGAGAGAGTGGATGATGGTGCTTAAGCATCAAAAGTATCCTTTTGAATATTTATTAAAAGATGTTCGAGAAATGCATCAAGGTGTGAAAGATCTTTTTGACATTGTGTTTTCATATCAAAATGCGAGCTTTACAGAAAATACCAGTTCAAAAGAACATACATCCAGATGGCATTTTAATGCAGCACAAAGAGAATCACTAGCTGTACATATACATGATCGAGATGATATAGGTAGTTTGTTGTTGGACTATGATTATCTAATTGATCTATTTTACGAGAAAGAAATAGATTTCCTACATGATAATTTCATACGAATTCTTTGGCATGCACTTGATAATCCCCAAAAATCGATGAATAATCTTGAACTAATATCTGATTTAGAAAAGAATAGAATATTATATGAGTTTAACTCAAAAACAGTCGATTATGATAAAAGTAATACTATAGTTGATATACTTCAAAATCAAGCCCAGAAAACACCCCAGAAGATTGCTCTGATACAAGAACAACAACAGATGACGTATGAGGAATTAAACAAGAATGCGAACATTGTGGCACATGAGTTAATTAAATATAGTGTTAAAAAAGACGATATTATTAGTGTTATCATTGAAAAATCCGTAGGAATGATTGCTGCAATTTTTGGAATTCTTAAATCAGGTGGTGCATATCTTGCTATTGAAAATGATTTCCCAAAGGATAGAAAAAAATATCTATTAGAAGATAGTAAGTCAAAAATATTAATCACTTCAAAGGCACTATTAGGGGAAACTAAATTTGATGGTAAAGTTTTGATAATTGAAGAATTATTAGAAGATGTAAAAAATAATAAAAACCCAAATATAGAAATCAGTCCGAATGATTTAGCATATGTCATGTACACTTCAGGAACTACAGGCAAACCAAAGGGTGTCATGATAGAGCACAAAAGTGTTGTGAACTATGTTTATGGTTTCCAAGAAGAGTTTCAATATACAGGCGATGAAGTGGTACTTGAGCAAAGTTCATATTCCTTTGACGCTTTTGTTGAAGAGGTCTATCCAACATTGGCAGTAGGAGCAACCTTGGTGCTTGCTAATAAATACGGCGCAAAGGATATGAATAAATTAGCAGAAAGCATTGCAAATAATAATGTTACAGTCGTGAGTGTCTCTCCATTGGTGCTTAATGAGCTTAATAAGATGGGAAGCTTTGATAGCATTAAAACGTATATCAGCGGTGGCGATGTACTAAAATATGAATACATGAATCATCTCATAAAAAAAGCCAAAGTGTACAATACATATGGTCCCACTGAAACAACTGTTTGTGCAACATATCATCAATGTGATGATATTGTGAAAGACAATATTCCAATCGGAAAGCCTGTTGCGAACTATAAAACATATATTCTGGATAAAAACCTGAATCTGTTACCAATTGGTGTATCAGGAGAGCTCTATATATCCGGTCCCGGGCTTGCGCGGGGATATTTGAACAATCCTAAGTTAACTAAACAATTTTTCATCGACAACCCCTATTTACCTGGGGAGAAGATGTATAAAACAAATGATATCGCACGATGGTATCCTATGGGAGAGATCGGGTATATTGGACGTGTCGATCGTCAAGTCAAGATACGTGGCATTCGTATCGAACTTGGGGAAATTGAAAGCAGATTGATTAAGCATCCCAAAATCAAATCAGCAGTGGTAATTGACAGAGAAGACGAAGACAAAAGATTCCTCTGTGCATACTACACCGTAAAAGAACCGATATCAATTCAAGATATACGAGAATATCTAAGAAAACAACTTCCCAGCTATATGGTACCTTCGTACTTTTTAGAAATGAAAAAAATACCACTTGCAGAAAGCGGAAAAGTGAATAGTAATGCTTTGCCTGAGCTAAAGAATATGATACTCAATGAAGAAAATGACTATGTAGCACCTAAAAGTGATGTAGAAAAACGTCTAGTGAATATCGTTGAAAAAGTACTATCATTGAAAAAGATTGGAATGAATGATAACTATTTTGATTTAGGGGGAGATTCACTTTCGTTGACAACACTAACATATGAGATTATTGATGAATTTGATGTGGATGTATCCCTTGAAAAACTATTCAGAGCAAATACACTCAAAGAGATTGTTGAGGCGATATTAACTTCTGCAAAAGTAACAGAAGCAGAATCAAAAGATCGAAATATTGTTCATATGCATAAAGAAGCAGATGAGAATAAGAACATATTCTTTGTACATGATGGGATTGGTGGAATTGGTGCATACCTTGATTTATGTGACAAGTTCAGTGGATATAATACATGGGGAATTAGGGCACAATCGAGTAATCAAATTACGCCAAAGAACCTAACAATAGAAGAAATTGCTTCAAGCTATGTAATGCAGATTCTAGATGTTTGTAATGGACCTTACAATATTGCAGGTTGGTGTATCGGTGGAACTATAGCCTTTGAGATTGTTCGGCAACTTGAAAATAAGGGCAAGAAGATCAACTCACTGATTATAATGGATGCGATTGGACCAAAGGTGTGGGAGAATGAAAAAAGATTCTCAATTGAAAGTGAAAAGCTTTTTATTTCAGAAAATTTGAAGTATAATAAATTTGTCGAAAAGAAGCACAACTATACAAGTATGGGACAACTTTGGGAAGAAGTCGCTTGGGACATTGATCATTCAATTTTAAAAGATAGCATCATTGATGATTTCATGACGCGGGTGCCAGAAGACATTGTCAACTATATGTCAGGCTACGGTTCTTCTCCTATTAAAGAGATGTTCGCCTTTGTGAATGTCATCAGAACATATCATATCGCAAGAGCGTTCTATTTCCCGATTGAAAAGATCAGGACAGATATACACTACATACAAGCCACTAGTAACTCCGTCGTCAAAAGCCCGCACATCTGGGAAGACTATACAAATGGCAAAGCACACTATACAAAGGTAGAAGGCGATCACTATACAATGCTGAAACTAAACAAGGCAAAGCACATCGCAGAGGTCATAAGAGAATTGGTGTAGAAAATGGAATTATTACTTGATCAAATGAAGGACTTTCGAATTGAAGTCACATTGATTTCACTAATTTTGACAACCATATTATGGGTTGTCTTATTTATATATCTTCTGATGATTGAGAACAAAACTCAAATTTTCTATGCATTCATGATTACGATTGCTTCTGCATTTTTATGGTCAATAGGAAATACTCTTGAAATCTATTCATACATAACCAATGGCACCATCAATATATCATATATATATTTAGGATTTATCGGATTATGTTTTGTTCCGGTTTCAATTTTTTTCGTAGGTCTGATTTTTTCAAAAACGATGATCAAATTCAGTTGGAAACATGCTTTGCTTTTGGTTTTTCCGGTACTAGATTGCATATTTATTCTCACAAATGAAAGTCACGGACTTTTTATAACACATTATGCCCCTAACAATGCACAAATGATATACGGGAAATATTTCATGGTTCATACTTTTGTATCATACTCATATTTGTTGGTAGGATTATTCTTCTTGGGCAGTGCATCTGTCAAAAATACAGGATTCTTTTCAAAACAATCAGGTCTGATATTTGCAGGTATCGCAACACCTCTTATATTTAATGTCGTATATACATTGGGACTTGCGGATATGAATGTGTATCTCACAACAATCTCATTTTCAATTGCTGTGATACTCTTTGTTCTAGCGATACTAAAGTTTAGCTTCTTAAACGTTATCCCTATTGCGTTGCGCAGTGTTATCGACAACATATCAGATAGTTTCTTGGTTGTTAACAATGATTTAAAAGTTGTTGATCATAATAAAACAATCATAGACACTTTTGGACGTTTCCTGAAAATAAAAAGGAACATGCCTTTGCATGATGTCTTTTCAATGGAAAATGAAATACATCCTGAATTCCAAGAAATCATCGAAGCGGTTGCACGTTCAAATGATACAGGGGATTCCCTTTCATTTGATAAACATATTATTTTTGATAACTTTGATCGATTCTTTCAAATTGAGATTTCGCCAATCAGGAGCAAGACAAAAACGTCCTTGGGAACTATTATCCTGCTTAAAGATATCACACAAAGCGTACGCGACATGGAAACCATCAAAGAAAAACAAGATATTCTCATGGGACAAGAACGACTTGCATCCTTGGGTCAACTTATTGGTGGTATCGCACATAACCTAAAGACACCTATTATGTCCATATCCGGTGGTACAGAGGGCATACGTGACTTGGCAAATGAGTATCTGGATTCCATTGATGACGAATCGGTTACAAGTGATGATCATAAGGAAATTGCAAAAGAAATCTTGGAATGGGTGGACAAAATAAAGCCCCATTGTGGATATATGTCAGATATTATTAGTGCAGTTAAGGGTCAGGCAGTACAGTTTAACACCTCAGGTATCGTAAGCTTCACTGTAGATGAAGTCATAAAGAGAATCGGCATCCTGCTAAAGCATGAATTGATACGCTATCACGCAACGATGAGGAAATATGTCGAGATTGATAAGATGACAGAAGTCAGTGGAGACATTAACTCTTTGGTGCAGGTACTGGATAACCTTATTATAAACTCTATACAGTCCTATGAAGGCGAAGAGGGCAAAATTGTCTTTAAGATCACTGAGAATGATAATAACGTCATTTTTTCAATAGCCGACAAAGGCAAAGGTATGGCAGATGAATTGAAGACAAAGCTATTTAATGAGATGGTTACCACAAAAGGTAAAGATGGAACAGGACTCGGACTCTTCATGTCCTATTCCACTATAAAAGGGCATTTTGAAGGTGACATGTGGTTCAAATCACAATTGGGTGTTGGCACGACATTTTATGTATCCATACCAAAATTGTCGAGTGCAAGGGAAAAGGTGAAAGTATGAGAAAAAGAAAAACACCAAAGCAGTCTAAATACAAAGTTTTGGTCGTAGATGATGAAATTGGTATCATTGACTCACTATCTGTGATGCTCAAAAGAAATGGTTACGGCTTTGTGGGGATCACAGATCCACTAGAAGCCGTTGAAAGAATAAAAAAAGAGCATTTTGATTTGATGATTTTAGACTTTCTGATGAAACCAATCCATGGAGATGAAGTGGTAAAGCGCGTGCGTGAGTTTAACAGTGAGCTTTACATTCTGCTACTCACAGGACATAAGGACTTGGCTCCACCACTAAATACCATACGTGCATTAGACATTCAAGGATATTGCGAGAAAAGTGATCGATTTGATCAATTGCTACTGTTGGTGGAATCAGGCATCAAATCTATATCGCAACATTCTACCATCAAAGCATTCAGAGATGGACTAAACAAAATACTTGAAGCCATGCCGAAGATCTATCAACTACAGCCTGTCAATAGGATATTGGAAGATATTTTGTTGGAAATTCTCCCACTAATAAATTCTGAAAATGCATTCATCATCGTTGATGAAACTTCAGCTGGGCATCTTGACAGCCCACCTTCAGATCTTGGAGAGACTCTTAACGATAATGAAAATGCTTTTGTTGAAGAAAAGCAAAAGAGCACTATATTCGGTGCCATCGGAAGATACAAAACAAATATGGAAAACTTTATGGAACTGTTGGATGCAGAGCTCATGGAACAAATCGGGTATGCAAGAACAGAAAACAAGGTGATACAACTTGATGAAGGCATTATCTTACCACTAATTAATGAATTCCAAGAATCCATTGGTGTGATTTTCGTAGAAACAAGCGATGTAGAAGATGGTTTGGAATTGTTGAAGATATATGCATCCCAAGCAGCATCGTCATTGAACAATGCATTCTTACACTCGTTAGTCAATGTGAAGAATGATGAATTGAATAGAACCTATGTGCAACTCAAGGGCAGATATATGGATACCATTAAGGCATTGCGCTTAGTGGTTGATGCAAAGGATATCTACACAAGAGGTCACTCTGATCGTGTATCGTACTATTGTGAAAAGATCGGCAGAAAGTACAATTTGAGTGATGAAGATATTGAGACATTACGTATCGGTGGGATGTTCCACGATGTTGGTAAAATCGGAACACGCGATGACATCATCCTCAAAAACGACAAGCTCAATGAACGCGAGTACGATGAAATCAAAAAGCATCCACTAAAAGGTGCGCACATTCTCTCTGCTGTATCCATGTTCAAAGATGTTGTTCCACTGGTTAAATGCCATCATGAGCGTATCAATGGTACAGGATACCCAGAAGGTCTAAAGGGCGATGAGATTCCGTTCTTAGCACGTGTTATCACTGTTGCTGATGCATTTGATGCAATGATGTCGGATAGATTATACCGCTCCAAATTGGGATTGAACGAAGCTATCCTGCAGTTGAAGAAATATGCAGGCACGCAGTGTGATGCAGGTGTGGTGGACATATTTGTTGATCTATTAGA
>JAGLOK010000151.1 GCA_023139005.1 Clostridiales bacterium
AAACAAATAATATGAACATCGCAATTGTAATACACTCACACACTGGCAACACGTTATCGATTGCAGAAAGACTGGAGAGTGCACTTAATCAAAAAGGACACGAAGTAACTATTGAAAGAGTCGTTGAAGTGAACCCTGATCCCAATGCAAAAGAAAAGGTAGTGCTAGAAGAGATTCCTGATGTCGGTCAATACGATAAAATCATTATTGGTGCGCCTATTCGCGGGTTTCAACTAACACCGGCTATGCGAACCTATCTAAAAAACCATGCAGACATCAAAAACAAAGAAGTATACTGCTTTGTCACACAACATTTCAAAACTTCACTATTAGGTGGCAATAATGGAATGAGGCAAATGAAAAAAGCGTGCATGAATAATAATGCGATTGTAAAGGATTCGCACATTATTCATTGGAGCTCGAAGGATAGAGAACATGAGATTGAAGAAGTCATTGCAAAATGGAAAAACATATAATAGGGGTGAAAGATGCTTAAAAAAACACTAAAAATCACAGGAATTGTAGTCATAATACTCATCGTCTTTTCCTTAGTGCTAGGCTCAATTGGAAAAAAGGAAGCACTCAATTTGGATATCATCTCAGTTCAACTAGATACGGTTGATGATGATGTGTATGAAGGAAACTATAAAAACGGAAGATGGAGCATGAAAGTCAATGTAACTGTTGAAAATAATAGAATAATCGAGGTAACTCCAATTGCAACAACTGCTGTTCAAGCAGGACGAACTGAGATATACACAGAGCTTGCAAATAAAATCATCAAAGAGCAAGTAGTCGATGTGGATGTCGTATCGGGAGCAACAGCAAATAGCAATTCATTTTTGAAGGCTGTTGAAGATGCGTTGACTGACTAATCAATAGATAATTGTTCATCAAAAGAAAACTCATATATAAATGTTGTGATATAGAATCTGACACATGAGTACACCGATAAGACATTTAAGATAGTATCTATTATGAAATCTGTTACTTATGATATAATAATTAAATTATTATGAGAAACTATAGATTACTAAAAATCATCGCATCATTTGTATTTGCAATCATATTCCTATTTTCAACAGGACAATTCTCACTTGCAGATTCAGACAACGCAGTAGTCATCAACATCCATGGCGAGATTAATGATGCATTGGTTGCATATCTAGACCGCGAGGTGACAGCAGCACAAGAAAATGGTGCAGAAGTTATTATACTTGATATCGATACATGGGGCGGGTTCATACACTCATCAGAGCGCATCAATGACATATTGTCCAATGTACAAGTCCCCACGATTGCCTATATATCCAAAAAAGCAGTCTCAGCAGGCGTGATGGTCACCATCTCGTGTGATAAGGTCGCCATGACGCCGGGGAGTAACTCCGGTGCAGCAGAGACCATACCCAACGATGAGAAAACGCTTTCTGCATGGGTGGGGATGCTCACTTCAGCAGCAGAAGTTGCAGGACGTCCAATAGACGTTGTCAAATCAATGGCCGACAAACGCATGGTCATCGATGGACTGATAGAAGAAGGTGCACTCCTCAACATCACAGCCAATCAAGCAGTGGAATACGGATATGCAGACGTTGTAGCATCGTCCCATCAAGAAGCACTCACAGCCTTTGGATATGAAGGGTACGACATATCTACAGCCGATGTTACTACAGCCGACAAGGTCGCACGTATCCTCACGGGTTCTATCGCACTCAACATACTATTTTCAGCAGGCATCTTCTTCATGATAATGGAGATATTCACCGCAGGTTTCGGCGCATTTGGCATATTGGCTATTCTCTGCTTTGCACTATATTTCTTTGGTGGGGTGATTGCAGGATATACACAGTGGTGGGCGGTCGCACTCTTTATAATCGGTGCAGTCGCATTGGGGATAGAGCTAATTGTACCAGGCTTTGGGATATTTGGCGCAATAGGAATAGTATTTACACTACTAGGACTACTGTTTTCGGCAAAAAACATGAGAGAAATTGTAATTCGTGGTGGCATTGCACTTGTTGTTTGTGTTGTGTCAATTCCAATAATGATTAAAATATTTGGTAGGCTCAAAATCTTTGATAAGATTATCCTCAAATCAAGCTCTTCGGCAGAAGAAGGGTACATCGTACCCACACCACAGCGATTGTCCATCAACGGCATGACAGGGATTGCAGCAACAGACCTTCGTCCATCAGGTATGGCGCAAATCGATGGAAGACGCATTGATGTGTTATCCATTGAAGGATTTGTTAACAAGGGCACGAAAATCAAGGTGATTGAGACAAAAGGCAACAGGATTGTGGTTGAATCACAAAAGTAATCACATTTTTTGTTTTCACAAAATAACTTATATCATGAAATTCTTATTAAAATTTATAATAGCATCACAAGCTAGTTCTCCCACTTCTTGAGGAGTTCTCTCTGTGGTATCAATAGTTACATCAGCTTCCAACTGCTTTATTGCTTCATTATATTCAAGTGCTCTTTCTATGTTTACTATACGCGAGGTATTTCTATCCCTAATCCTCCACGAAAGCTGAGTATCATTACATATTAATGAGCATGTGCACAGTACACCAATACTCTCATTTTTAAGCAGGTTAATAAACCTATCTACCCGCTCTTTTGATGGAAAAACAAAAGCAACAATAAGATATTTTATACCAAAATCCATATAGTTTATAGCACACGATACTATATTATCCTGTATAAGGTTAAGCCAGTCTTTTGAAAGTTCCAAAGGAACTATCCTGCCCACATCATCACCATCAATCAAGGCAAATGAACTAGGCAAATTTCTTTCCATATATTTAAGTAATGTTGACTTCCCCACACCTGGCGCAGAGTTTAATATTATTACTTTCATGATAGCTTCCTCTTATGTTACTTTATTACGGAAATATTAGGTCAATTTATAATCATCTTCATTTGTAGAAAATTGCAAAGAATTCAGCAAAATTCTTCTAAATAATACCATTTTGAAAACTACATGTTTATAAAATAATGACTTATTATTAAAGCTTCTTAACACTTCAAACGACTAACAGCCCCTGTATCAAATACTTAGAGTCAGCATATTCATATTCGATTACATTTATCTACACTAAACATTTTTCATTACTTACTTATTATTTGAATAAAATCTTCGGTGTATTTTGCTGGTTGTGCTTAAAGTCAACCACCTTATGCTCCATCACCTTCAGACTAATCTCTATCCCATCACACGCATATTCCCATACACCTTCAAAGTCAGGATACACATGAATCTCTTCAATGTGAGAGAGCGTATTATGTGTGCGTAACCGTTCAGGTCCATAGGGGATTACAGCGTCTGATTTCACAAATAGCGGCAGCGTGTCAAGCACAGAAGGGACTTCCATGTAGCCTGCAGGGAGGACAATGTCACCTGAGTAATATTCAGCCCAACGCGTGCTACAGTGTGGTAGATATACACTGCGAGTCTTGCTTGACTCATACGACATGACGACCGGTGCAACCAAGATGTGATCTCCCAGCATGTATTCATCTTCGATTGCATATGTACCACGGTCTTCATGAAAAGCTAGTGCCAGACCACGTGTTAAGGGCATTCCCATTGCTACAGATTTTTCTGATTGACTTACGATATACGGTAGCAGACGATATCGAAGCAATGCATACTTTTTGAATATATCAACAGCCTCTTGTCCGAAGCTTGATGGTTCACGAGAGTTTTTGTTACCAGAACCATGACAACGAGAGTGAGAGCTAAAAAGCCCCAACTGCGCCCAACGAATATACAGCTCCGGTGTGGGTCTTCCGATGAATCCACCGATGTCGTGGGAGAAAAATGCAATGCCTGACATGCAAATCGATATAAGCCCACGCAACGTTCCTGCAAGTCCGCCCCATGAACATTGGTTGTCGCCACCCCAGTGAACTGGGTATTTTTGGCTACCTGCGGTTCCTGAGCGTGCCCAAACTAAGGTTTCGGGATCGATGTTGCGGATGGCTTCAAATATTAGATGGTTATACACAAGAGAATAATAGTTGTGAAAGTATCTTCCGTCGATGTTTTGATAGAGTGCACTTGCTGGGATACCTTCTGCAAAGTCCGTCTTAATCGCCCCAACGCCCATCGTGATCAATTCCTCGATTTGGTCTGTGTACCATTTGGCAGCCTCAGGGTTGGAGAAATCAATTACAGCATCATCAGTCCAGCTTCCTGTTACATACTCAGGTGCTTTGTATGGCGCACCATCTTCTCCTTTTGCAAGGTACCCACGCTCCGTTGCTTCTATCAAGTTTTTATTGTGTGCTATATTCGGAATGAAGTTATACTGCCAAAGGCTGATATATATTCCTTCACTTTTTAATTGTTGAATCTTCTCAGCGGGGTTACCAAATCGCTCCTTGGAAAACTTCAAGTCACAGTTCCAGTCCTCTTCAAACCAAGCAGTGTCCAAGTGTATGACGTCAAAGGGAATCTTCTTTTGATCCATATCGGAGATGACATCATCCACCACATCCCATGAAAGGTAACTATTGCGACTCATCCACAGTCCGTAGGACCATATAGGGGGCATGACAGCTGCACCGGTTAAGTGAGTATATTTTTTTAGTATATCGCGTGGATTTGGTTCGCATATTACAAAGTAGTCCATGTACTCATCGTCGGTACCAAAGGTGAGCGTACCACTATCGAGTGTTCCGATTTCCCATGCTTTGTGACCGTACGTATTGACAAACAACCCATAGCCTTTGGTAGACCAATAAAAAGGAATGTTGATATAGGTACGTGGACTCGAGGTGCCAAATGCATCCTTGTTCCAGAAGTCAACCGATACCCCCGTTCTTTCAACGTGGTCAAATCGCTCACCCAATCCGAATATCTTCTCTCCTGCGTGTAGTTCTAAGGATTGATAGTATGCATGTCGATCTTTAAACTGTGCATAGGATGTCAAAAAGTTATCGCTCACACGGGTCTCATGGCTCTTTTGTTGAAAGATAATCTCATCATCGTTGTTTTGGGCACATACGTTAAAAGGCTCTTTGGTTATGCGGATGCTCATTTTCACAGTCGTTATCACAACATGGAGTTCATCTTTTGTGATATCAAACACAACATCATTATTCGGTGCGCCAACCAGCATCTTTGTTGGCATCGCATCGAGGTTTATTTCGCCACCATAGGTATCTCCTTGATTGTAGTGAACGCGAAAGGTGGATTCATCATATAGTGCTATTCTAAAGCATGTAAGCGTTGTATTTTCTTCTTTTTCCTCATACAAACAATTCAACATTGTTTCATGTGTCCAGAAGTGTCTGTTGTTGAACTTTTTCGTCTCGACAATGAAATCAATGACATTGCCTTGATTTTTAAATGAAGTAACACGATCAAGCACATTGAAGAGGATATGGTTAGCCTTCATGAATTGTAAGGCCAAGTTCGGGTTATACTGATCGTACAAGTTTTCAATCTCATCTGATGATACGTGGGCTGTTTTGGGGATATCCATTTGCTTGAAGTCCATGTTGTCCATATTATCTATAGTGTCCATAGTATGTGTCTCCATTTCATTATTATAGTTTTTTTGGGTTAATATGATAGTTTTTGATCATTAGTATCTGTATAAGTGTTGCTTAGTTGTATTATAACTAGAATAAATCATAATTAATAGACTGTGCAATACAATAATCTGGCTACAATAAACCAAAACAGCTACCATGACAATTCTGATATTTGTGTTCATTCATATCCTTGCTGCCAACTTCTCATTGGACGTTCCTACATTATCGTATATAATACATACTATGGATAATTATATAAATGAATTAAAGCAAGCAATTGATATGATCTTGAAGGACAATCCCATTAAAATCATTTTCAGCAATCCAATAGATAAAACGGGTGATGTTAAGAAAATAGACATCCGCTCAAAAGAGAGCATGTATCATGTGACAAAGCACACAGCAACGCAAGTATTTCATGAGAACATCACAGATATCAAGGAATACGTCTTGCAGCAGTTTGCTGTCTTCAAGCAAGGTAGTTTTTTCACAGATAACTATACGTATTCTGTCAAAATCAGCAAAAAAGGCAAAGTGCTCGTGAGTAAAACCAAAGCAGAAAACACAAATAGCACAAATAATACACACAACAGACAGAAGAACTATATACTACAAGAGGGAATGGACATTCCGGCCCTTCGCGACATTGGAGTATTTACACCCGATGGTAGGGTAGTCAAAGCCATGTATAGTAAGTATAGGCAGATAAACAGGTTCCTTGAAATCGTTGATGATGCCATAAGAGACCGTGAGTATAAAACACTAAGCATCTTAGACTTTGGCTGTGGCAAGTCATATCTGACATTTATATTATACTATTATTTGACAGAGCTCAGAGACATCGATGTCCATATGATTGGACTTGACCTAAAAGAAGACGTCATCCAAAACTGCAATATCATTGCAAAAAAATATGCCTACGATAGTTTGCGCTTTGAAGTGGGCGACATTAACACCTATCAAGCAGACAAGAAGATCGATATGGTCATCAGCCTGCATGCATGCGATTTGGCAACAGACTACGCGCTCTACAATGCAGTCAAGTGGAACGCCAAGATGATTTTTGCAGTGCCATGCTGTCAGCATGAAGTGAACAAGCAAATCAATACCGAAGACCTTGGTATCCTTACAAGATATGGACTCATCAAGGAAAGAGTATCATCACTCATGACAGACGCAATCCGTGCCAATATGCTCACCTATAGCGGATATAAGACGCAAATCATTGAGTTTGTGGACTTTGAACACTCACCAAAGAACATACTAATCCGTGCAGTCAAAGCCAAGATCTCTGAGAAGAAGAAGCAGGATGCACTAGCGGAAGTGCAGCGGTTGAGTGAAACGTTTGGGGTGGAGCAGAAGTTATATCAGCTACTATCGGAAGTCAATTCAAATAAAGTGAATTTGAATTGAATATCTTGCGATATGTCAACAAATTGATATTAGAACTATATATGTGATACATTTTAGGAGTTGTTATGGAAGATAAAATACAGAAAATGCTTGAAAAGCTAATAGAGCGGATATCAGATATGGAATCGATAAGATCTATTGGAATAAGCGGTGAGCTAAAACCTTTTCCGATGCCAGGTAAAGGGGATTTTGATATTTTCATTTATTGCGATGAAATTCCCGAAAAGCAGGAAAGATACAATCAAATAGAACTGTTGTTAGGTTGTTTGGGAAACGTTCAACACAATGTTTTTTCCGGTGAAAAATGGGGGACGGGGGATTATTGCACAATACAGGGTATAGATACATGGATGATGTATTTTACTAAAAGAGATGTGCTAAAGAATACGCATGACATACTTGAGGGAAAATATCTAGGCAAGGTAGATAATTTCTATTATCCTATCGGAAGGTTGGCGATGTTTAAGAGTATGACTGTTTTTTATGATTCAGATGGATTTTTGAAACATCTTAAAAATGCTATTGAGCCATATCCCGAAACACTAAAGAAAAAAATCTTGGAGTACAACCTAAACAACCTAAACAACTCGGAAGATTTCGAAAGAGCGATATCGCGAAAAGAAGTTCTCTTTTATCACTATGCAATGGATTTGGCAATGGATAGTTTTCTGATGGCATTATTTGCACTAAATGAAACATATTTTCCGAGCAGAAAAAGGTCATTGGATTATATTGAAGACTTTCGATGCAAACCAGATAAGTGTTCAGAGAGACTGCTGTCTATTATAAAAGATGGTGGTTCACCTGAAAGGATTGAATCTTCATATGAAGCATTTCAAATGCTATGCGATGATTTGAAGAAATTATGCAGAGGGTTATGAGATACTCTTTTTTGTGTTTTGCTATATTCTCATGTTAAAAACAGTTTGTTACTTCGGATAGAAAAGCAGAAAAGGAAATAACTACATGAAATTTGTCATTTACTACTTCAGTGGAACAGGAAATACGCAATGGGTAGCAGAAAACATTGAAAAAAAGCTAAAAGAGAACAAGCATGATATAATCCTATATCCGATTGAGAAAATGAGAGAAGATGTATCGGACATCCTACAAGATTCCATTGAGACCTCTGACTATATAGGGTTTGCATATCCTTTGTATGGCGCCAATATACCACGGATTATGAGGAATTTCATACAGGAGTTTGTAAAGACATCCAGCGCTTATCCTGACTCGAATGCGAAGCTGTTTTTGGTCAATACATATGCCTATGTAAACGGTCATGGGATATTTAAGGCAAAGAAGTATTTCAAGGAATGTCATCTACGCGTTCATGGGTATGTTAATTTTCGGATGACAAATAGTGCGCCTTCAAAAAAGAAAGATAGAGCGATATTGGGAGAAAATCTACCGAGCGATATGAAGAAAAAGGCAATAGTGAAAATTGAGAATATGATAAGAAGTTTTGAAGACGGCAGGAGACATATCCAAGGCATAGGTCCACATCTAATTATGGGAAGACTCATTGGAAGAATACTAAGAGATGAAATAACGAGCAACTATAAGAATATGCATGTGAACATGGAAACATGCAGCAAGTGCATGAAATGCGTCAGAGAGTGTCCGGTGGGAAGCTTGGTTTACAAAGATGAACAATTCATTTATTTAGAAACGTGCGAGGCGTGCATGCGGTGCTATAACCGTTGTTCCAAGCACGCGATATCAAACTAAGTTGATATCTGGAGTTATTGTGATAATCATAAGCTGTGTATAAAGATAAAAAACATCAATTATGATATAATCGATATAATTACAAAAGATGATGACGACCATTGCAATCAGGAGGCACCCATTGGAAAAAGAACCATCAAAAAGCTATGTTGAGTTTTCGTCGGTTGATGAACTATCGACTCTGTTTGGTACATTTGATGCCAACCTAAAAGTATTAGAGAGTGAAACCAATGTGTTTATCACTGCACTGGATGCGCAGATAGAGATATCAGGCAGCGAGGAAGATGTAGAAATTGCAGCAGTGGTCATCAAGAAACTTCAAGAGATGTTAGGGCGCAAAGAACGCATTGACATAAACAAAATACGCTACTCGGTAGAGCTTGCAAGAGAGGGCAATGCAGAGCTTATATCCCAAATCATGAGCGATGTGGTGCTAGTTACCCAGCGTGGAAAGCCCATTAAGTGTAAAACTCTGGGGCAGCAGAAGTACGTTAACCAAATGCGCAAAAACACAGTTGTCTTTTGCATAGGACCTGCAGGAACAGGCAAAACATATCTTGCAATGGCAATGGCAGTACTGGCACTGAAAAATAAAGATGTAACCCGCATCATCTTGACCCGTCCTGCAGTCGAAGCAGGGGAGAAGCTAGGATTTCTGCCCGGTGACCTACAGAACAAGGTAGACCCTTATCTGCGTCCCTTGTATGATGCACTCTATGAGATGATGGGACCGGACACTTTTTCAAAACTATCAGAGCGCGGTATCATCGAGGTAGCGCCCATGGCATACATGCGCGGAAGGTCCCTAAACGATGCTTTTATTGTGCTTGATGAAGCGCAGAATACCACAGTGGAGCAGATGAAGATGTTTCTTACCCGCCTCGGTGAAGGCAGCAAAATGGTGGTCACAGGCGATATCACACAAACCGACCTACCCAAAGATAAGAAAAGCGGACTTAAGGATGCAATTGAGATACTTGACGATGTAAAAGATATCGGAGTAACAGCACTCAGCTCGCGCGATGTTGTGCGACATGAGTTGGTTAGAAAGATAGTTAACGCCTATGAAAAACGGTTCAAGAGGAAATAGATTATGAATAGAGATAAACTAAAGGCTAAAAACGGCGCAAAAAAGAATACAAAAAGCAGCACTGTTTTTGCTCGAATTGTTATAGCAGTAATTACGTTTGCGGTGGTGTATCTGATACTCATCGGTACCGCCATTCCAAAGCAACAGAGAATTGATGAAGGGCAGATTGCACCCGATACAATAAAGGCACCACGTGATGTTGTGGATCAATACAACACAGACATCGCAAAAGAACAAGCGCGTGATGATGTCAGTGCAAAGTACACACAAGATGATAATATCACAGCGGATGTCAGCGATGCATTGGATGAACTCAATACATCTATGTTACTGGTGCGCGAGATGGGTGTTGCAGAAAAGCAAAGGAAAAAAGACTTGGCAGGGGACAGCTCACTACTAATCCCATATGATAAAGCATTTCTGGATTCAGTTCATGAAGAGTTACCCTCCACCTTTTCAAATGGAGACATTATTGATTTGCTGAATGTTGAAAAGGAAGAATACCTAAGGGTTTTTGACATGGCACATACACTCGTTACCGGCTCTATGGAATCCGGCGTCAAAGAGTCTGCGCTCAATGATGAAATAACCTCGTTAAACCAGCAGATCATTCAACCGATTAATAACTTTAGTGAAAGCGGAAATAATATTGGTATGAGCATTATCTCAGCAGTATTAAAGCCAAACTTTATATTAGATCCCATTTCAACTGAAGCTGCACGTGAAGCGGCAGAAGAAGCCGTAGCAGATATTATATACAAGCAAAATGAAAACATCGTTTTGAGTGGAGA
This sequence comes from Clostridiales bacterium, assembly GCA_023139005.1. Taxonomy (GTDB): domain Bacteria; phylum Bacillota; class Clostridia; order Christensenellales; family UMGS416; genus JAGLOK01. The sequence goes on from JAGLOK010000151.1 coordinate 10,576, forward strand.
AAAGGTTACTGCTGCACAGATAGAAGTACTCAAGGACTTAGGCATCATAGATGATGGCGAGAGCAACTACACACGGTACTTGTCGCTTCTTGCGATTGCGTTGATTGTATTTGTGATATATATGTTCTATCTAGCGTTTGCACACAAGAAAGTATTCAATTCACCAAAGCTACTACTTACAGTCAGTGCAGTTTCAATACTCGCATTATTGTTTAGCTGGGGTGGCAGCACGATACACTTTTATCTTATCCCCATCTACTTTTCGGCGTTCATTTGCTCCATGGTAATTGAGGACAAATCCCTAGCTATTATGACCAATGTTATACTTTCGATATTAGTAGCTGTCATGTCAACACGCTTTAGCGAAGTTGTAGCGCTACCTGTACTGATTGCCTCTCTTGTTGGTGGTACAGTTGCAGTCATCATGCTTAAATCCGCCTCACAAAGATCAAATATTATGATATCCGGTATCGTATCAGGTCTTTCATCCAGTGCGATATATGTAATATTTGCATTGATTAACTATCAAGGATGGATGGAGATGCTACTATTTGCAGGCATGGGACTTGCTTCTGGTGTGATAGCATCTATTCTAGCAGTTGGAACATTGCCAATGTGGGAGTCGGTCTTCAGATTGATTACACCCATGAAGCTATTGGAGCTTGCCAATCCCAATCAGCCATTACTTAAAAAGTTACTCAACGAAGCGCCAGGCACCTATCACCATTCTATTATGGTGGGAAACATGGCAGAACGTGCAGCAGAAGCAGTGGGAGCAAACTCACTCATCGTCCGCACAGGTGCATACTATCATGATATAGGAAAAGTAAAGAGACCCTATTTCTTTGTAGAAAATCAACAGGGTAGGAATAACCCTCATGACAATATTAAGCCCGACCTATCTACGCGAATCATCACTTCGCATTTAACCGATGGCATAGAGTTGGTGAAGAAGGCAAAGCTACCGCAAGTTATCATCGACATGGTTGCACAGCACCATGGAGATTCTGCTGTCATGTATTTTTATCATAAGACGAAGGTGAATGCACCCAACCCCGACGAAGTTGATATCAATGACTTCCGCTATGATGGAGAGCCACCGATATCCAAAGAATCCGCAATACTTATGCTTGCAGACTCAGTGGAGGCTGCTGTGAGGTCCATTGAAAATCCTTCTGCAAAAAGTGTTAAGGAAATGATTGATAATATCATCAAAGGCAGA
>JAGLOK010000152.1 GCA_023139005.1 Clostridiales bacterium
ACCATGCGCGAAATCAGCATCGTTGCAGACTCGTTTATGATTGCGCTAGTGGGGCTTTATCACGAAAGGGTGGAGTACCCTGATGAAAACAATGAGCGTTAGTTGCAATGCAACAATTCCCGTAGAAAGCACTATTACCGACCGCTTGGTTGAGGTGATAGAAAAATGTTGTGCGATGATTATCCCAAAGGTCAGTGTCAATGTTGCACTAACTCTGTGTGATGATATGCATATCCAAGAGATTAACCATACCTATCGCAAGAAAGATGAAGTAACCGATGTGCTCTCCTTTCCTATGCTTGCATCATCTTGTGCAGGAACAATCACATATACACCACTGGATATTGATCCTGAGACTCAGGAAGTCATGCTGGGTGATGTCATCATATCCTACGAGCGCGCGCAGGTACAGGCGAAGGCATTTAACCATAGTATTGAGCGCGAGCTGAGCTATCTTGCTGTACACTCCATGCTCCACTTGGTGGGGTATGATCATATCGATGTAAATGACAAAAAGATCATGCGCGAAAAAGAAGAAGAGATATTATCATCGCTTGGCATTAGCAGATAGCTAATACTGCAAATTCAAATATTAGCTTACTCGATAATACCACCATGAAATAAGAGATGTCTCACCACCCCCTTTACTTGTCCCCCTCACAGTGTATAATAATAGTATTGAGCAAAACTGCTCTTAGGGAGTAATAAAATGAGCGAAAAGAAATTCCATAGCGGGTTTGTCGCAGTCATTGGACGCGCAAACTCAGGGAAATCCACACTAGTAAATAGTTTGGTTGGCGAAAAGGTTGCCATTGTATCACCAAAGCCACAAACCACACGAACTACGATTCGTGGCGTGGTCAACGGCAAAAACAGTCAGATTGTCTTGGTGGACACACCGGGACTGCATCGTCCTGTTTCAAGATTAGGTAGCTTCATGGACCAACAAGCAAAAGGTAGTGTCTATGGCGTGAACGTGGTACTACTAGTTATTGATGCATCACGCGATCGAAACAGAGCAGATGAAGTAGCACTGGATATGTTGCAGGATGCAGAGACACCTGTGATTGCTGTATTGAATAAAACAGACTTAGTCAAAAAGCAAGATCTATTGACCATCATGGATGAACTTTCAGGGAATCACTTTATTACAGAGATTATTCCTATATCCGCACTCAAGGGTGATGGACTGGACGTTGTGCTCACACATATCAAGCAACACATGCCCGAAGGACCGATGTATTTCCCGGAAGATGAATACACAGACCAACCCGAAAAGGTTATTGCAGCAGAGATGATTCGCGAGTCTGCATTGTACCTATTGCATGATGAGATTCCACATGGTGTGGGCTTGGACATTCGCTCAATGAAGTACAAACCGTCAGGAGTATGCGAAATTCATGCAGACCTTCTGTGTGACAAAGCATCTCACAAAGGCATCATCATTGGAAAGCAAGGCTCCATGTTGAAAAATATAGGTACAAAAGCACGTATGCAAATCCAAAGAATGCTAGGTGCAAAAGTTAACCTAAAGATATGGGTTAGGGTAAAGCCGAATTGGCAGAATAGTGTTTCTATTATGAAGGATTTAGGTTACCACAACGAATGACAGGACATTCGAAATCACAGCCAATCTCCGCGATGAAAATATAAATGAATCGGTCATGTATTCACGATACATTCCGCTCATCATTTTATTTTCCTTACGAAGCCTATCTGCAATTTTGAACACCCTGCTGAATCAGAACGATTAAAATGATGTAATATCATCGCGATATTCAGATGAAAAATCGATTACATATACATTGAATATGCGCACTCTTTTACATCTAAACCTCACAATGCCTTACAAACATTTTTATCGCCCTGAGGTTGAACAAAACACAATGTTGTATTAGAACGATTAAAATGATGTAATATCATCGTGATATTCAGATGAAAAATCGATTACATATACATTGAATATACGCACTCTTTTGACAATGAACATCAACTTCAAACGTTTCCATTCACCAATACAAGCATACAAACCACAGACCCTTATGAGGACACATGACTGACATCAAAGTACAAGCAATTACATTAAGCTATGTCAACTATCGTGAATACGATAGGATATTGACGCTCTTTTCGCCTGAACATGGACTGCTTACAGCAACAGCACATGCAGTAAGACGCGGAAAGTCTGAGATTCGTGCTTGTGCGGATTTGTTCTTTTTTGGTGAGTTTGTCCTGCGTAAAAATGCAAAAGGATATCTATCAGTTAAGAGCGTGGATATGATTGATGTATTCTATGACTTGCGGTTGGATATCAACAAGCTATCGTGTGCGATGTATCTATGCGATTTCATCAAGGGAGTGACGCACACCGATGAGCCACAGCATGAACTATTTCTACTATTGATGAAGTCACTATCGCTTCTATGCTATAAGGATGTGGACTACAAAACGGTCAAGTTGAAGTTTGAACTCGGTGCCATGGCGCTTATAGGGTATAGTGTAATCTTGGATAAGTGCAGTATTTGCAGTGGCGAGGTGAAGGAGTTCACCATGCTCTCAAACAGTGCTGGTGGCATTGTTTGTAGTGCATGCAACGACAACAACCACGGGATCAAGATATCCCTGCAAGCCATAGCAACCTTGAAGCAAATCAATGAAATGCCCATCGACAACATCGGTGTGATAAAGATATCAAACACAGTATTCAAAGAAATTGACAGTGTCTTCAAGCAGTACATCTCCTGGCATATAGAGCGCACATTCAAGTCGGCAAAGTTCTTAGAAAACAGCTATTTGTTCAGCGATTCATAGTCATAATCCGACAAATTTCGTACATCACAATCCATACAGTCCTGTATGCGATAAAGACAATTTCAAAGACTATCAAAGTTACCTAATATCAGCGATACATGTTTTGAACTTAAAAGTGAAGTCAAGAAGAATATAGGTAGCAATTATCTAATCGATCGCAGAAATAAATAGTAAAACAGATTTTCTACATCGTATATAGTTGGTGTATCACATCCCGAGTGATGCCAGTTGTTATACTGTTGTTTTCATAGTGTGCATAATAGAAAATGAACCCTCGTCATAGTGGCATTTTATTGATTTTTCAAAAAATTTATGTAATAATCCTAATAATATATTAGACTATAATAGTACATATATAGATATAATCAAACATTCATCGTGAGGGGTATAAAGATGAGGATAAAAGGCTTTTTTAATCAATTCAAGATTGTCATCGACGACAAATACAAAGACGGATTTTATCGTGATACGAATTTAACTAATATAAGCAGAGGCAGGATTATTGCCTATATTTTACTGGTAATTGAAATAATTGTACTCACCATTTCTTTGTTTTTCAGAGATGAAGGCATATTCACAATTCCAAGCTTATACTACTATATCATGTATCTAGTATTCATCATCACAATCGTCATATTTATTTTTATCATCAATAATATTTTTAATAAGAAACAGTATGATAGCAAAAAAACTCAAATTGTAACATATAGTTTTTCTGCTTTTCTGCTGGTGTGGAATATGGGGATAGCACTATTGGATGGGAATGTAATGTCCTACTACATCGCACTCATTGCAGTGGGCGTTATCGCGCTGAGTAATCCTGCTGTTCTTCTCAAGATATATTTAGGGGTTCACATTTTATTTATGGCACTTGCAACACGTATTGCTTCCCCTGAATTTTCGCTTTTTGGAGTGTACATCAATACAACCATTGCGCTGATTATCTCTTGGTTCATTTGCTTTGTCATCTATAAAAACAGAGTTACAGGCTTTGTAAACCAAAAGAAGATTGAAGAGCAAAACAAAGA